>JAFANO010000196.1 GCA_019232645.1 Planctomycetaceae bacterium
GCGTCCCTGACCCTCAACCCGGGGATCTACTACATCAACGGCGGCGGGATCAACATGAGCGGTTCGAGCAGCATCAGCGGCAGCAATGTCTTCATTTACAACACCGGAGGCGGCGTGATCAATCTCAGCGGAACAGGGACGATCTCCCTCTCGCCCATGACCAGCGGCACTTACACCGGGATCACCATCTTCCAGGACCGGGCCAACAGCGCGGCGGTAACGATGTCAGGAGGGAGCAACATCAATTGCACTGGCACCTTTTACTTCCCCGACGCCGCGATCACCCTGAGCGGCTCCGGCGGCGTCGCTGCGATGGGCGCGCAGATCATCACCAAGGACCTCACTTTCTCCGGATCGTCGAACATCAAAGTCACCTACGATAGCTCCGTCGCGAGCAAGTCCAGTATCGCGATCGTCGAATAGGGTTGTTCTGCATGAGAAAGGGGGCGGAACGCTAAAGGTTCTGGACACTTTACGAGTGACGCGGTAATTCTTTGGGCTCACCGGGGACTTCTCCTTCCCTGATCTCCGGAGAATCCGCAGGATGGACCGCACCACGCGCCCGCCGGATCCGTCCGACCTGACCGACGCCAAGGGGACACTTTTGGAATCCCTGTTGCCGCCGTCTCCGGGCGGTGGGCGACACCGCACGACGGACCTCCGCGAGGTCCTCAATGCCAACTGACAAAGGAGTACTCACGAAACGCTCCATCCGGGAGTTTCCCGCTATCATCAAGGAGAACGCAAGGTCTAGAGCGTGGTGACCGTACCCGGCGTCGCCGAAGAGGACCGGCGGCAGTTGCACCGCAACCTCAAGGACCTGAAGCGGCACAGGACCGAGTGCGGTAACCGGACCTTGGGCTTGCTGACCTCGCAGGGCATCGCGACCGTGGTGGACGCGACCATCCGTGAGCGGCTGCCGATCTCCTCGAGATTCCGGGACAACCGTCGTCGGCCGGCGCGGCGCAGCCCTCGGGCGCACCGGCTCCCCGCCGCCGGGGGCGGTGGCGCGGGCGCAGCTCGCGGTCGCGCTCAGCGGAGCTCGACCGACCAGTAGGCGTTGTCGAGGAAGGTCTTCCAGCTCTGATACTTGCGATGCAGCAACTTGACGCTGAGCGCCGGGCTGGTGCGGGGCTGGACCGGCTCGCGGATCAGGCGGATGCCGGCCTCCCAGGGGGTGCGCCCCCCCTTGCGGACGTTGCACTTGAGGCAGGCGCAGACGATGTTCTCCCAGGTGGCCTGCCCGCCCCGGCTCCTGGGCAGGACGTGATCCAGGCTCAATTCGTTGGTGGGGAACCGCTTGCCGCAGTACTGGCAGCGGTTGGCGTCGCGCGCGAAGATGTTGCGGCGATTGAACTTGACCTTCTGTCGGGGGAGGCGGTCGTAGCCCAGCAGGCGGATGACCCGGGGGACCTGGATCTCGAAGTGGACGGTGCGGATGAAGTCGTCGTCGGGGTCCTTGAACCGAGAGCGGGCCTCCGAGACCTCGCGCCAGCTCTGGAAGTCGTGGGAGAGATAGCGGCCGTCATCGAGGGTGATCACCTCCGCCAGGTCCTTGAAGAGCAGGCAGAAGGCGCGGCGGACCGAGACCACGTGGACGGCCATGAAGAACTTATTGAGCACGAGGACGCTGGCATCGAGGGCGTGACTGGCGCCGAGGCTCATGGGCGAGCGTCTCCTCCGGACAGGCGGATGTGGGAAAGGCCCAGGCGAAACGGGTCGGATCGAACGGGAAAAACGTCGGACGGCTCTGATCGAGTCGAGCGGTTTCCCCGGCCCGTGTCGCCCGGCCCCCACGCCTATTCGAGGGCCTCGCGGACGGCCCGGCCGACGTCGGCCGTGGCCGCGGTTCCTCCCAGGTCGGGGGTCTTCGGGGCCGGGGCCCCCAGCACCCGGGCGACGGCGCGACGGATCCGCTCGGCCGGGCCCGGGGCGCCCAGGTGGTCGAGCATCAACGCCAGCGCGAGGATCGCGGCGACCGGATTGGCGATCCCCTTGCCGGCGATGTCGGGCGCGGAGCCGTGGACCGGCTCGAACATGCTGGGCGCGGTCCGGGCGGGGTTCAGGTTGGCCGAGGCGGCCAGGCCCATCCCCCCCTGGAGCACCGCCCCCAGGTCGGTGATGATGTCGCCGAACATGTTCGTGGTGGCGATCACGTCGAACCGCTCCGGGCTCACGACCATCCGCATGCAGCAAGCGTCCACATGCTGATAATCACTCTTGATCTCGGGATAGTCACGCGAAATTTCGGTGAAGGCGCGCATCCAGAGGTCATGCGCGAACGTCAGGACGTTGGTCTTGGCGACCATCGTGACCTGCCCGACCAGGCCGCGGCGGCGGTCGTCGTCGCTCAGGCCGCGGAACGGCCGGCGCCGGCCCCGGTCCCGCGCCCGTTCGAAGGCGAACCGCAGGCAGCGCTCGACCCCCGCCCGGGTGTTGATCGACGTCTGGATGGCGACCTCCTCGGGCGTCCCCTTGCGGGTGAAGCCGCCGGCGCCGACGTACAGGTCCTCGTTGTTCTCGCGGACGACGACCATGTCGATGTCGTCGGGCCCCTTGCCCTTGATCGGGGTCTCGACCCCGGGGTAGAGGTGGATCGGGCGAAGGTTGATGTACTGGTGGAACGCGAACCGGAGGCGGAGCAAGATCCCCTGCTCCAGGATCCCTGGCGGCACCCCGGGATGCCCCACGGCCCCCAGCAGGATGGCGTCGCAGCGGCGGAGTTCCTCGAGCACCGCGTCGGGCAAGACCTCGCCGGTCTTCAGGTAGCGCTCGCCGCCCAGGTCGAAGGGGACCAGCTCATGGCGGAAGTCCTCGCGCCGGCTCGCGTCCTCGAGGACCGCCAGGGCCTCCCGGACCACCTCCGGACCGACACCATCTCCCGCGATCACTCCAATCGTGGCCAATACCGCCTCCCCTCCGCCGCCGAGGGCCCGCGATCCGTCGCGCGTCGAAAAATTCGTCGCCGCGAGTCACCAATGCTTGCCCGCCGCGTACTATGCTCATCAGGATGCGCGGGGTGCCGTGAGAATCCTACTCTATCCGCCCCCGGACCGTCGTACAAGCTTCTCAGGACCCGCCCGGGAGAAGATCGATCGATCCGGACATCATCGGCGGGCGGCACGCCCCGCCCCGCCAGAGGCCCGTTGACAAGGGCGTGGCCGGTCCCATAATTGATCGACAAGCATCTATTTGCGGCGTTCGGGGTTGCCTCTCCCGCTGGTCGCGGCCGAGACCGCCTTCATCATCCGAAAATCCTTTTGCTTCGCCAACTTTCATCGTTACACCCGCGCCCGGCACGACACTGGGAGTCGGCCTCATGGCCCCATCGACGGAGAGCAACCCCCCCGCGAAGGAGAAGGAGAAGGACTCGAAGGGCTTATCCAGCTTCAACGAGTTCAACCTCGAGAGATCAATCATCAAGCGCGGCCTCGCCACGCCGGAAGAGATCGAGCGTTGCAAGGCCTACAAGGCCAAGCTCGCGTCCAAGGAGGATTCCAGGGGCCTGCTCGAGATCATGGTCGAGGCCAACGTCCTGACCAGGAACCAGGCGATCCGGATCCTCAAGGCCCTGGGCGAGTCGGCCAAGAAGCTCGAGATCCCCGGCTACCAGATCCTCGAGAAGCTCGGCAAGGGATCGATGGGGGTCGTCTACAAGGCGCGTCAGATCGCCGTCGATCGCATCGTTGCCGTCAAGATCCTGCTCAGCGCCCTGGCGCAGAACAAGGAGTTCATCACGCGCTTCGGCCGCGAGGCCAAGATCGCCGCCAAGCTCTCGCACAACAACATCGTCAACGCCATCGACGCCGGCGAGGTCAACGGCTATCACTACTTCGTGATGGAATACGTCGAGGGGTCCACGATCAAGGACACGCTCGACAAGGGCCAGGTCTTCGAGGAGAAGGAGGCACTGGAGATCGTCTTGGCGGTGGCCGAGGCGCTGAAGCACGCGCACGACCGCGGCTTGATCCACCGCGACATCAAGCCCGAGAACGTGATCCTGACGAAGCACGGCGGCGTCAAGCTCGCCGACCTCGGGCTGGCCCGGCTGACGGCCGACGAGAAGTGGGCCATGTCGGAGGCGGGCATGGCGATCGGGACGCCGTACTACATCAGCCCCGAGCAAGTCCGGGGGCAGGTCGACGTGGACATCCGCGCCGACATCTACAGCCTCGGCGCCACGCTCTATCACATGGTCACCGGCCGCGTCCCGTACGAGGGCGAGACGTCGTCGGACGTGATGCGCAAGCACGTCGACAAGGACGTCCCGCTCGTCCCCCCCGACCACGTCAACACCGACCTCTCCAGCGGCCTGGGCGTGGTGGTCGAGACGATGATGGCCAAGAACCGCGAGAACCGCTACCGCAACCCCGACGACCTGATCTTCGACCTGAGATGCCTCCTCCAGGGCGAGAGCCCGATGATCGCCGGCCAGAAGACCGAGTCGCTCGCCGTGCTGGCCGAGGGAGACATCGACGAGGTCATCCGCCACGCCACCGAGGCGCGGATGGTCGAGTGGGCCGCTTACGTCAACAGCCGCTACCACGTGATCGTCGCGCTGGCCGCGATGCTCGGGTTCTCGATCATCACCAACATCGTGTTCTTGACGACGCGCCGGCCGTAGACGAGGCCACCCCCCTCGAGACACCCGAGGATCGAGCGGCGACGGGTCGTGTCCCCGGATGTCCCGGACCTCCGTGGCACGAGGGACTCCCGCGGGCGTCGGTGGGGCCCGCCGCCAGAATCCTGTCGGGGAGATCTGCCGTGGAGCCGGAACCCCGCCGAAAGCCGGGAGCGGGGCCTACCTCCGGACGGGAGGATCGGGGGCGGGACGGCGCCGGAGGACTCGAGGCCCCGACACGGAAGCGGCCCCTTCGACAGTCGAGCGGGGCCTCCGCGGGCACCTCGGACGATCTCCGGGAATCATGTCGGCCGATCCTCCGTGATCGGAAGCCTCAAAGGCGAGACGGGCGGAGCGAGATGCGACGGATGTGATGGCGCCGTTGACTTCCTGAATGCATCTCCGCGGGCTCAATTCAGTTCTTGCTGAAATCGAACAGACGAAGGGACTCCTTGCCCAGCGGGTCCTTCAAGAACTTAACATGGCAGGCCGGGCAGAGGTCGAACCGAAAGCCTTTGCGAAGGGGGGCGGCGAGGTCTTCAGGGGAACCGCCCTCGTCGCGCTGAAGGATCTGCGAAACCGCTTCCATGTGGTCATCGTCGAGGTCGTCCTCCGTGATCTCGGTGGGGTCGAAGCCGGGGTAAGCCTCGATCTTGACCACATAGCGGGGGTCACCGCACGCGGTCAGGTCTTTGCCGCAGAGATCACACGTGAAGTGGACCATCAGCGTCTCATCCCTCAGTGATTGGCCGGTGAAGTGCACAAGACCGATTCTAACTCGGCGGGCTGGGTCCGTCCAAGCCCTGGAACGATAATTCGAGTAGATCGGAACCGGCGAAATCCCGTCAAGCTAAAAACCAGGAAGGCCAGCGCGAGGGCCGTGATGGCCACCGCGGCGCGGACTTCGGGCGGCTCATAGCGCAAGTTTATGACATGTGTCCCCGCGGTGACGGGCACGGACAGGAAGACGCCGTGCGCCGGCTCGACCGGGACGGCGCGGCCGTCGACCTCGGCCCGCCAGCCGGGATCGAATGTCTCACGGATGATGATCCGATCATCGCCGGGACAGAGCACCGCGATCCGGGCCCGGTCGTGGTCGCGCCGGACGTCGAGCCGCGCGGGGCGCGACGCGGCCGAGGCCCAGGGCGCGGCGTCGAGCCGGGCGACCCAGACCGCCCCCACGCGATCGACCCGGGCAAAGGCCCCCGGCGGCGGGGCCGAGGCGACGACCGCCCGCACCGCGGCCTCGCGGAGGCGGTCGCGGGCGCGGAGCACGCCGGCCCAGGTGATCGCGCGGCGGCTCGATCGCGGCGCGCCGTCGGGCTCGTACAACGGCGCGAACCAGTCCAGGTTCCGCGACAGCTCGACCGAGTCGTAATTGCGGACGTCGCCCAGCCCGAACCGCATCAGGGTGTTGGGCGGCAGCTCCTCGCCGACGCCCAGCACGCGGCCGTCCGGCCCGACCTCCCGCCGCAGGTAGGCGACGACCGCGCCCTCGGGGTGATCGTCGCCGGGGTCGATCGCCGGGTTGAGGCCGAGGCCGAAGCCGAACAGGTCGACCAGCGTCAGGCCCATCAGCATCGGCCGGATCGCTCGGCCGGAGATCCGGCCGCGCCACCAGGACTCGGCCAGCACCGCCAGGAGGGCGAAGTGACCGGCCGCCACCGCGAGGTAGCGAGGCACGAACTCCAGCGCACTCCGGACCTGGCGCTCGGCGCGGCCGCGGGAGACGGCCGGATCGGCGCCGGGGACCTCCGCGGCGATCCGCGCGTAATGTTCCTGCGCCCGGGCGCGGAGCCGGGGCTCGGCCCGGCCGACGCCGGCCGACACCGCCAGGGCGCCGGCGGCGGCGACGACCCAGAGCCGAGCCCCGACCCGCCTCGGCCGCGCGGCGGCCAGCCGGTCGATCCCCAGGCCGCCGAGCAGGACCAGGCCGAAGGCCACCCAGAGGGTCAGGCGCCGGTTGTCGGTGACGTCCAGCACCGGCACGGCCCGGAGCACGTTCGCGACCGGCGGGAGGCCGAACGCCCCGAGCGCCCCGACCACGACCAGCCCGGCGAGGAACCGCGCCCAAGGCCGCCGAGACCGCTCGCACCAGCCCAGCGGGGCCAGCCAGATCAGCGTCGCCAGGCCGGCGAATCCCCCCGCCGACTCGTTCAGGTTCTCCACGCCCAGGGCGCGCGCCAGGTTGGGATGCCCCCGGCGCTGGCTGCCGAAGGCATACGGCAGCGCCGTGCAGACGGACTCGAGGGCGCGAGGACGGGTCAGCGCCCAAGGGGACGGACGCGCTTGGGCGCGATCGGCCCAGACCGGGCTCCGGCCTAGGTAGCACCAAAGCGGGACGACCTCGACAGCCGCCAGGGCCACGCCCAGCGCGACGCCCCCGGCCCAGGCCGCCAGGCCACCTCGGGCCAGACCCCGGCCGCTCGCCCGCCAGGCCGCGTGGAGCCCCGCCGCCAACAGCACGTGGGCGCTGGTCTGGGCATGGCCGCCGAGCAGGACCAGCCCCACGACCAGGGCCAGCAGCCCGACCGTCCGCGGCCCGGGACCTGCCAGGGCCCGATCCGTCGCCAGGAAGAGCCAGGGCATCCAGACGGCCACGCTCGTGACCGGATAGAGCAGCCAGACGATCAGGAAGCCACAGAACGGGAAGGCCAGGCCGGCGAACCAGCGGCCCCAGGGCCCGAGCCCCCAGGACCGTGCCAGGAGGAACATCCCCATCCCCGCCACCCAGAGCCGCGCGGCGGCCATCCAGACGTACGCCTCGGGGAGCGTGCCGAGATAGGCGATCGCGTGGAACGGGTCGAAGACCGCGCTCTGGCCGTTGGCCAAGTGCGGCGCCCCGCATCCCGCCAGGCCGTTCCAGAGCGGCAGCCGCCCGCGCCGGAGCATCGCCCGGTTGAAGTCGAGCCAGGGCTGGAACTGAAGGACCGGGTCCATCAGCAGCCGGTTGGCCGGCTCGAACGACGGTCCCCGCTCGTCGCGGAAGCTCGCCGACACCCGGAGCACGTCGGCCGGGCTGAGCACCCTGCCGGCGAACAGCGACTCGCCCAGGAACCCCGCCACCAGCGCGGCCAAGACGGCGGCGAAGGCCCACCGTTCGCGGCGCCACGTCATGGGTGCAATGCCTCCCTGCACCGCGATCGAGCCCAGCCACTCCCTCGATGTCGGCCCCCAGGAATAACGGATTCCCCGATCTTGCTCAAGCCGAAGCCGGCGCGCCCCGCGCCTCGGGCCTCGTCTCCTCCCCGGATCGGTTCCCCGCGCGGCCGGCTCAACCGACGCGGCAGACGAAGCACTTCAGGTATTCCGTCTCCAGGCACGAGGCCGAGATGGGATGGTCGGGCGCCTGGCCGCGCTGCTCGAGGATCTGGATCGGCCGGCCCGAGAGCTCGGCCACCTGCCCGAGCACGTCGGCGAACAGGCCGCGATCGACCAGCCCCGAGCACGAGCACGTAACCAGCACGCCGTCGGGCTCCAGGACGTCGAGCGCGGCGCGGTTGAGCCTCAGGTAGCCCTTCAGCGCCTCCTCGACGCCACGCGGATGCCTCGCGAACTTGGGCGGGTCGCAGATCACGACCCCGAACCGCTCGCCCCGGGTGCGGAGCGCCTCCAGGACCTCGAAGGCGTCGGCGGCCTCGAACCGCGCCGCGCCCAGGTGGTTGATCACGGCGTGGTGTCGCGCAACCTCGATGATCGTCGCGGAGCTGTCGATGCCCAGGACCGAGGTCGCGCCGCCGTGCCTCAGCGCGTTCAGCGCGAACCCCCCCGTGTAGCAGAAGAGGTCGAGGACGCGCCTCCCCCGACAGTAGCTGGCGACGGCCCGGCGGTTGTCGCGCTGATCGAGGTAGAAGCCGGTCTTCTGGCCCCCCTTGAGGTCCACCCCGTAGGTCAGGCCGTGCTCGATGACCTCCACCGGCTCCATGGGCAGCGTGCCGAGGAGGACCTCCTCGGGGGCATGCAGACCCTCCGGCTCGGCCGTCCCGCGCTCGGGCCGCGACAGGAGGCCTTCGGCCCCCGTCTGCTCGAGCAGGAGCCGGGCCAGGAGCGCGCGACGCTCGAACAGCGCCAGGCTCGTGAACTGCGCGACCAGCCAGCGGTCGAAGCGATCGACCGTCAATCCCGAGAGCCCGTCCCCCTCGCTGAAGACGACGCGGAAGCCCGCGCCGGGGCCGCCGAGGCCGAGCACGTCGCGGCGCAACCGGACGGCGGCGGCCAGCCGCTCGGACCAGAACGCCTCGTCGAGCGGCCCGCCGTCCCAGCGATAGAGCCGGACCCGGATCGCGCCTCGGGGGTTGAACAGCCCCCGGGCGATGAACCGCCCCTCGTGGCTGAACACCGCCACCTCGGAGCCCGGCCCCGGCTCCCCTTCCACGCGGCCGATCGAGGTCACGAACAACCAGGGGTGCCGGGCGAAGAACGGCCGCGCCCGTCGCGGCTTCACGACCACGCGGGGGAGGCTGGGTTCCGTCGTCATGGGGCGCGGCTGGCCGCCTCGAACTCGGCGAGATAGGCCAGGGTCCGGTCGAGCTGGCTCTTGAGGTGCCGGACCCGCAGCAAGCTCCTGACCCGGCAGACCAGCTCGACCTTGTTGACCGGCTTGGTCAGGAAGTCGTCGGTCCCGGCCTGCACGCCGCGCTCGAAGTCGGCCGCCTCGTTCAGCGCCGTCACCAT
The DNA here is from genome assembly GCA_019232645.1 of Planctomycetaceae bacterium. GTDB lineage: Bacteria > Planctomycetota > Planctomycetia > Isosphaerales > Isosphaeraceae > JAFANO01. The sequence goes on from JAFANO010000196.1 coordinate 9,296, forward strand.
CAGGATCAACAGGTCCTTGGTGGTGGGGTTGGCCCGGAGCTTGCGGCAGACCTCGAACCCCGACAGCCTCGGCATCATCACGTCGAGCAGCAGCAGGTCGGGGGCGAACTCGTGCACGACCCGGAGGGTCTCCTCGCCGTCGAACGCGGTCCGGAGCTCGCAGTCGAAGTCGCTCAGGTACGCCTCCAGCAGCTCGACGTTCTGGAGGTTGTCGTCGGCGATCACGATCTTCGGGGGACCTTTCGGAAGATCCAAGGCAGGGTCTCCTGAGAAACCGACCGGCTGCGCCCGAAATCCTCAAAAGGCGTCGCTGTCGCGCTAGGCTCGAAGGACGGACGGGACGGGGTCGGAAGCGCGGCGTTCATGAGGAAGATTCTACCCGCGCGGACGTCCCGCCGGAACCGGAATTGTCGCCGATCCCGATGCCTCGCCCCACGGATCGGCCTCGACAGCATCCACGGATGATTGTTTGTCTTGCTGGGACGATCGTCGCTTGCCCTGCCCCGGTGGAATGTTAATATTCCTAAAGACCGCGTCTCCCCCTCTGAGAGATCGGCTCTCGTTGGACGTGACTCGTGCCCTCTTCCTCGGCGAGGAGGTCCGTCCGTGCCCCTGCGTGACATCGACCGGCAGTTGATCGACCGTTGTCTGCGGAAGGACCCGGGCGCGTGGAATGATTTCGTCGACCGCTACATGGGCCTCATCTACCATGTCATCCACCATCTGGCGCACGCCCGCAGCATCGTCCTGAATGCCGCCGACACCGAGGACCTGGCCGCCGAGATCTTCCTCCAGATCGTCGATGACGACTACGCCACGCTCCGGCGGTTCAAGGGGGCCAGCTCGCTTCCGACGTACTTGACGGTGGTGGCGCGGCGGATCTGCGTCAAGGAGCTGATCCGCCGCCATCGCGAGGCCGAGCTGGGCCACGCGCATGCCCACCGCGCGGTCCTGAACCAAGACCGAGGCGAGCAGGCCGAGGCCATCGCCTCGGCCGAGGAGGTCGAGCGGATGCTCGAGGACCTGCCCGAGCGCGAGGCCGAGGTTGTCCGCCTTTATCATTTGCAATACCAGAACTACCGCCAGATCGCCAGGCAGCTCGGCATCCCCGAGAACTCGGTCGGCCCCGTGCTGGCGAAGGCCCGGCAACACCTCCGCCGAACCGCCGAGCAGCGTGGCGCACCGGCCGTTCCCGAGTCCCAGAACGCCCCGTCCACGTCGGGATCCTGGCGCTCAGCTCGTTGACCGCCCCGCTGCGCTGATACGCATTCCAGAGGATGTTCCCCCCACACGTCCGGGCGGCGATGGAGGGAATCCATCCCCCGAGGCGGGCGCGGGTGGACCCCGCGGCATTGCCGCCATGCTGCCCGCTCGCGTCGCGTCGCTGCTTCTTCCCCGATTTCCTGGACGCGGAGCATCGTCGCCCCGATGGTATTCTCGAGCATTTCGCGCCTTCGCGCCATCGACAAGGTCTCACCCTGGCGACCCACCGGAGCGACCTGAGTGACAAGCTTCGCCACCCCCCTCAATGACGCCTCAGCCTCCGTCGGCCCCGGAGGTTATGCCGCCGGTTCCGGCGTGCTCACCCTCGCCGCCGGGGGAGGGGCGATGTTCCCTTCGCTCTCGGCGGGCCAGTGGTATCGGATCACCGTCATCCAGCGGCAATGGGCCTACTCACCCTCGGCTACCCTTGTGAATTACACGATTTACAAGGCCACCGCGGTTTCCGGGGACACCTTGACGATCGCGGGCCCGATCGAGGGCACGACCGACCGCAACTATGCCCCGGGCGACGTCGTCGAGGTCCGCGTCACGGCGGGTACGATCGGCGACCTCCAAGGCGCCGTCGGCGCGCTGGAGGCCGCCGCGGTCACAACGGCCGGTCGCTACGACGACCCGAGTTGGATTACCGCCCTCGACGGCGGCAAGATCACGGGCGACATCGCCGGCAATGCGGCGTCGATCACGGGCACCATCGCCGAGGGTCAGGTCACCGGACTGACCTCCGACCTGGCGGCCAAGGCGGCGGATGCCGCGGTCGTCCACCTGGCCGGCTCCGAGACCATCACGGGCGCCAAGACCTTCTCGTCCACGATCGCGGCCCCGGCGGGGATCAGCGGCACGTTTACCGTCGACGGGACCACCTATGACCAGGGCGTGTGGCAGTGCACCAACACCGGCAAGGGTGCGATGCGGGTCGTGACCGCGGGGAGCACGGTCGGCGACTTCCCCGATCCCTGCCTCTTCATCGGCTACAATTGCGATGGCTTCGGCGGGCGTCCCCTCGGCACGGAGCCTTACTGGGCGACCGGATGGGAAGGGGATTACTACGAGTCGAGCAGCGGGAAGCGATTCTGCGAGCATTACATCCAATACGTTTCCCCGGATGGCACCGTCTCGCTGCGGCCGTTCTTCATCCGGATGAACCGTGCTGCGACCGACGCCGCGACGGCGATGGACACCGCCCTCTACCTCGGCAACCCGTTCCAGGTCGCGACCCCTGACGGGACGGTGCAGGCCATGATCGGGTCCTTCGGGTCGCAGTTCACCGGGAACCTCGGGGTCGGCATCACGCCTCAATACCCCTTCCACCTGAAGAACGACGCCACCGCCGACGTCCAGGCGGCATTCGTCGGGGCGACCTCGACCCTGTACCTGGGCGGCAACTGGATCGGCGGCCAGCCGGGCCTCGGCACGAACGACGCCACGCCGCTGAATCTCATCACCGACAATGCGGCGGCGATCCATATTGGCGCCGCCGGAGGCATCACGCTCGGGAACTTGCTGACGCCGCCCGCCAACGGGGCGATCATCCCGGGACCGGTCGAGATCGGCAACGCCAGTACTCCGGAGGCTTACTTCCAGGTCTTCAACAAGCCTGCGGATTCCGGATCGTACAGCCTCTCGAACTGGAACGGCACCGGTCATCAGATCAGCGGATTTATCAAGTGTCCTACCAACAATGGTGGAAGCACTCCTGCGGCGGGCGAGCCGGTCCTCGTGCTCTCCCGGGAAGGCGTCGGCGGCCAGGCGTACGGCAATTTCGCCGAATTCCTGGTCCGGCGGTGGCAGAGCTCCGACGTGGCGGCCCGCACGGCGCTGGACATCGCGCTGACCCATGGTCCCGGCGACGCGGCCGGCACGGTCGTGTTCACCCTCCAAAGCGATGGGGCGGCCCTCCTGCCGGGGAAACTGGGACTTTCGCCCGGGTTCGGTTCAGGGAATACCTCGACCTTGCCTGCGACCCTGAGCGTCGGCACGGGCGGGGCGGGCAACACGGCGGCGGTGTTCCAGGCGGCGGGAAACCAGACGGCCGATGTGTCGCAGTGGCAGGACTCCAACGGCAACACGCTCTCGGCGGTGGACGCCAACGGCTACCACCGGATGGTCACCGGCAGCGGGGAGCCGACATCGACCCCCGCCGACGGGGCAGTTTATATCGATGTGACCAACTCGAGAATTTACGTTCGCATCGGCGGCGTGTGGAAATCCGCGACCTTGAGTTGAGGGGCGAGCCATGTTCCTCCAGGTCTCCGGCGATCTCCATCCGAATCGGGCCCGGACGATCACAGGCGATCGAACCCGGGTCTCTCCGCTGGCGCCGGGGTCCTCACCGGGCGCCGGCCGGATCACCATCCCTGTCCACAGCAGCGCGGCCGGCCCCTCGGGGCCGCACCCCTTCGAGCGGAGCGACCTTCCCTGCCGGGCCGTCGTCGGCGCGCACGGGGAGGCGAGCCGCGCCATCCCGAAGGTCGGGCCGGTGGAGGAGGTCTCGTGAACCGATCGACCTTCAACGGTGTCCCGATGGGCACGAGCTCAATCGTCATCGCGACGACCCCGCGGCAGCGGCCGGACCCGTACCGCACGACCTCGGCGCGGGTCGGCCCCGACCCGCTCGCCGCCACCTCGGCACGGGTCGGCCCCGACCCGCTCCGCGCCACCTCGGCGCGGGAGGGCCCCGACCCTTACCGGGCCACGTCGCGACGGGCCTGACGCCGCGCCGGAGAGGGCGCCCGGCTCAGACGGGTCCCAGGAATTTTGTGCACCGATCTGCTGCGGATTTGAAATTGGAAATCTCAAATGTGAGACCCGGACAAAGGGCACAAACGATCCGGAATGCGTCTCAGAAGACCTGGTTCAGGCCGAACCAGAGGACCGGGCCGAATTTCGTGCCGATGCCGACGGGCTGGGCCAGGTCGATCCGGATCACGGCGCGTTCCAGGAAGGCGAACAGCGCCGTGTCGATGCGCAGGCCGACCCCGACGCCGTGCACCACCGGATTCCACTGGCCTCGGATGTACGACTGGCCGACATCGTAGAAGACGGCGCCGACCAGGTTGCGGAGGCTGACGACGTGGTCGAGGAAATCCCCCTCGACCTCGCGCCAGAGGGGATACCGCCACTCGAAGGTCATCAGCCAGACCGAGCTGCCGAGGTCCTGGCTCAGGTCGAGGGCGCGGAGCCGGCGGCCGCCGCCGAGCCGGAACAAGGGGGCGGTGTCGGGGGCGCCGTAGCCGCCGTACGCCCGGAAGGCCAGCCGGCTCCTCGAGGGCTCGCCCGACCACGTCGGCAGCGGGCGGACGATGCCGTACTCGCCGGTCACGCGGACGTAGTCGATGCTCGACCCGAAGGCCCGATTGCCGTACTCGGCGCTGGCCTCGACCTCGAATCCCTGGACCGGGTCCCAGTAGGGGAACAGCGTGCTCAGGCGGTAGCGGCCGCCGATGGCGTCGAGCGCGCCGGTGCTGACCGGCCGGCCGTCGTCGCCCGCCCAGAACTCGTAGCCGGTCCCGAAGTAGAGCTCGGCGAACCCTTGGTCGTCGATCAGGAAGCTCGACGTCTCCAGGAACCGGTAACGGAGGAACGCGCGGCCGCCCGAGTGCCGCTTGTCGTTGTAGAAGTTGTAGAGCCCTTCCTCGTAGAAGACCCCCGCCGACCAGCTCGGCCAGGGGAAGTGCAGCAGCGCGAACTGCCCGCCGAAGATCGCCTCGCGCAGCGCCGGCTCGGTGCCGGCCCAGAGCGTGAGCTGCCAGCGGTCGAGCCGCTGGGCGCCGAGCTTGACGCCGCCGCGCGCGTACTGGTCGACGAACAGGCCGGAGACGACCGAGACCCGGTCGTGGGCCTGGAACTGCGACGCCTCGTCCAGGGGCGTCATCAGCGGGGTGAAGCGCCAGGCGACCTCGGGTTTCCAGCGGTTGTTGTCGGGGACCGCGTCGAGCAAGGCGTGGTCGGGGTCCACCACCACCTGCGACGGGGCCTGGGGGGCCTGGACCGTCACGATCCAGCGGTCCCCGGGCGTGGGATGCGTCACGCGAGCGCCGGGGACGTCGTAATCGCCGCGCTCGGGCCAGATCGGCACGCGGAGGTCGGCGTCACCGCACTGGCAGAGGACCACCGTCGGCTCGACCATGGCGCCGCCCTGCTTCAGCTCGACGGTCACCTCGCGGCCGCCGCCGTCGGCGGGCGGGGGGCCGACCGCGACCCGTTCGAGCGACCAGTCGGTGTCCTTGTGCTCGATCAGCCAGCCGTCGAGGAACGTCGCCCAGTCGGTGCCCGGGTCGAAGGCGGCCAGCTCGCGCTTCAGGTCGGCGTAGTGGAACGTCTCGAAGGCGTAGTCGCGGTAGACCTTCTGGAAGAAGGCGAAGAACCGGTCGGGGCCGAGCCGGTTCTGGATCATGCCGATGACCTTTCCCCCGCGGTCGTAGGCCAGGCTGAAGAGCGTGCCCAGGTTGCCCATCTCCCTGAGCGGCCGGAGCGCCGAGCCCCCATTGCCGCGCGCCCGCCAGCCGTAGTAGCCCGCCAGCCGGAGGTCCTCGCGGCCGATCGTCGGCAGCCAGCCCAGGCTCTGCGGCCAGACGATCAGCGGGGCGTTCCGGCCGTACTTGGCGTCGAGCCGGAGGGCGGTGATGCCATTGACGACCCCCTCGTCCATGAACGTCTCGGCGTAGCCGTCGGTCCCCACGACGTTCCAGAACCACTGGTGGCACGTCTCGTGCGTGACCAGGTGGTCGAGGTAGCGCGCCCCCGCCGTCGGCAGCCTCATCACCCGGTCGTCGAGCAGCACCAGCCCCGAGCACTCGTTGCCGTTCCAGCCGAAGAACGAGGTCGAGATCTCGAACTCGTCATCGTAGTAGGGGCCGAACCAGCGCTCGTAGAGCGGCAGGACCTCCGCGGCGAAGCCCAGGACCCGCTCGGCGTTGGCCCGGTGCTCGGGGAACGCGACCACCCGGACCAGCGTCGCACCGACGCGGCGCTCGAGGACCTCGAACCGGTCGGAGCAGACCAGCGCGAAGTCGCGCGACGGGCTCGCCTCGATCGTCACGAGCTGCCGGCCCGGCCCCGAGGCCAGGCGCCCGGTGATCCGCCCCGACGAGGCCACCACCTGGCCCTCGGGCAGGTCGAACCGGACCACATAATGCCCCGCCTCCTGATACCAGGGCTGATGCCAGGGGACGAACGGGGTCCGCTCCCAACCGCGCTCGTCGTGATGCGCCAGGACCGGATACCAGTTCAGCAGATACGTGATCCCGCGATGGTGCCCCCACCGCCCCCAGTAATCGGGAAGCTCGAGCGTGAAGTCGATCTCGACGACGACCGACTGCCCCGGCGCCACGGCGCGACCGAGCGGGACGATCATCACGGTGTCGATGGCGGGGTCGAACGCGAAGCTGGCCGCCCGACCCCCGACCCGGACCTCGGAGACGACCATCCGGCGCCCCTGCGTGTCCATCGCCTCCTCGGGGCTGAGCCGGAGCACCTCCAGCGTCTTCGACAGGGTCACCCGGTCCTGGTCGCGCACCTGGTAACGCGGATAGACGTGGAAGACGAGCTCGGTGGCCGCGACGCCCGACCGGTTCGTGAACCGGACCCGCTCGCGCGCCGAGACCCGCCGCTGATCCAGGTCGAGCCGGGCGTCGATGTCATACCGCGGCAACCCGGCCGGGACCGCCGGCCTCGGCCGCTGATCCGAGGCGTGGACCGGCCCCTGATCCGAGGCATGGACCGACCCCGCTCCGGCCCGGGCGGTCCCCTGACTCGGCAGCCCAAGCCCCACGATCAGCCAGACGATCCATCGTCGCCGATGCGTCGGAATGATGGGTACTCCCCACGGCTTATACGGATTCCGGGGATTTCATGCGCTCGGTCTGCTGATTTGAAATCTGAAATCTCAAATTTGAGATCCGAACCGGGCGCACAAAAGATCTGGAATGCGTATGAGGCCCCTCCGCCGGATCCGTCGCGCATCCTAGACGATCCCGGGGAAAAGGTCATCCCGACCCTCGTGGGGAGGGAGGTCGGGGGCAGACCTCATGTCACGCGACGTGAGGTTGTGCCGCGGAATGGCACAACGAAGTTGGCTCATCCACGGCCGCGCACATCCGCAGACCCTCGACGGGTCGCCTGCCGCCCCCGTCCGAGCCCGTCGCGGACCGGGTGCCCCACGCCATGATCGGCCCGAACCGACGCCCATCCCGCCGCCCGAAGCCCTGCTACCCGGCTCTCCCTCCCGATCGCCGCGTCCCGTCGCGAGGAAAGGTGACTCGCCGCGCGCCGCGGCCTGGTCGCGGGCCGGTAGTCCCTTGACGACCGCACGGGGGTGCGATAATTTTTGTCATTTCATGAGGTTACACCATCTCACGTCCGTCTCGCCTGCCGAGGCGTCGGCGACGGCCGCCGGGGACTCGAGCGACGCGACCGAGGGAGTTTGCACCACCGATGGCCACAACCGCTACAACTAAGTACGTCTATTCGTTCGGCGGTGGGAAGGCCGATGGCAAGGCCGACATGAAGGCCTTGCTCGGCGGCAAGGGGGCCAACCTGGCCGAGATGAGCGTCATTGGCATTCCCGTCCCGCCCGGCTTCACGATCACCACCGAGGTCTGCGCGGCCTACTACGAGAACGGCCGGAAGCTCCCCGAGGACGTCAAGCCGCAGGTCGAGGACGCCCTCAAGGAGATGGAGGAGAAGTTCGGCGCCAAGTTCGGCGACCCCAAGGAGCCCCTGCTGGTCAGCGTCCGCTCCGGCGCGGCGCTGTCGATGCCGGGGATGATGAACACGATCCTCAACCTCGGCCTCAACGACGTCGCGGTCGAGGGCCTGGCCAAGAAGACAGGCAACCCCCGCTTCGCCTACGACGGCTACCGCCGCCTCATCGA
>JAFANO010000214.1 GCA_019232645.1 Planctomycetaceae bacterium
GCCACCGCCGATGGGCCTCGAAGAACTCGCCCTCCCGCTCCCTGGTCTTCTCGACCCACGCCTCGATGGCTTGCTCGGAGAACTGGAGGAAGATCCCCTCGCCCCGGACCTCGGACGTGGGGACCCACTTCGGGTCCGATCGGCTCAGCGGCACCCGTTGATCTTCAGGGAAATCCCCCATGTCCGTGGAGTCGCCCGGCGACTCGATCCGGGTGAACCCGATCAGCGCGCGGACCTCCCGCAGCCGCTCGGCGAGGACGACCTTCTCCACCACCTTGCGGTACGCCTCGGGCGGCCCCACGACCCGCAGCTTGAAGTCTCGGCCGTTGAGGCTCGGGTCGGGGTTCGAGAAGACCGTCCACTCGGGCTCCCGCAGGTCGAGCGACTCTTCCTCGCCCTCGCCCTCGCCGCTGGCCGCTTTCCGCTTGACGACCGCCTCCCAGATCTGGTCCTCGGTGTAGGCGGCGAGCCCCTTCAGCAGCTTCCGCTTGAGCTTCACGTCACGGGCCGACTCGCACTCCTCCAGTTCGGCCGAGTTCATCTCGACCAGTTGGCCCAGCGTGTCGGTCGTCGTCGGGATCGACAGCACCGACAATATGATCGGGAACCAGCTATTCGAGGCCCCCAGGAGGATCGTCCGCTGCTTCCCCTCGCAGGGATCTTCGTCGTACTTGCGGAGATGCGGCCATCGCCCCTGGCACCGGGCCAGTTCCTCCCGCCCCTCGTCGCTGAAGGCGTCGGAGAGGCGGCGCTTGCTCGGGCACTTGACGCACTCGACCTGAATGTCGGCCACCTCGCCCGAGGCCCCGAGCTCGTAGAGCCGCAGCTCGTAGCGGCAGTCGGTCTTGCCCCGGTGGACGAACTCGACCCACGGGAAGTCGTCGAGATGGCCGTGCTCGCAGGCCACGAGGAACCGGGCGGGGACCACCGTGGGCGGTTTGCCCGGCTTCGGGCAGATCCGGTGGACGTACCGGCTCCGGTCCTTGCGGTAGGGGTCGAGCTTCAGCTCGAAGAGCCCCGACTGGATCGGGGCCAGCAGCCGGCAGTAGGGGCAAACCTTCCACCGAGGGAACGGGGCGACGGGGACGCCGACGTTGGCCTTGTCGTCGAAGGGGCTCGCCTGATTCCCGGTGGGCTCGCTGATGACGGGCGGGGCCAGCAGCTTGGCCACTTGCGACCCCAGCTCGAGCTGGACGGCCTTCAGGAGCCGGGGCTCGCCGATCTCCGTCGCCCCCTGCTCGACGGGCCAGTCGTCGAGCCCCATGACCATGACCGACAGGTTGGGCAGCTCGACCGTGGCCCCGACGCCGAAGGTGGAGAGCAACTGGCTGGGGCGGATCTCGCCGATCTTGCGCCGCTCCGAGGAGGCGCTGCTCATGACTCGGCCTCCTCGACGCCGCCCTCGTCGTCCTCGCTGACGGCCGCCACAAACGTGGGATCGGCATCCAGCCCCCCGTCGTGGAGGATCAGGCCGACGTTCGGCTCGACATCCCGCAGCGAGTTCAGGCAGGTGAAGTCGTCCCACGGCTCCAGTCCGGGGCGATGCAGGAGGCCGACCGTGATGCCGTCCCGCTCCTCGTCGTAGCCCAGCACCCGGCCCCCAACCGACTTCTGCGCCTCGGCCAGCCACCCGTCGAGCCGCTCGTCCAACTCGGCCTTCAGGGTCGAGACGAACGCCTCGTCTCCCGAGCCGACCAGCTCGGCCCGCCGAAGGATCGTCCCGACGGCCTCCTTCACGTAGGGGTGGTTCCGCTCGATCTTGCTCGCCCTCTGGTTGGCGTTGAACTCGGTCCCCTGAAGCCGCACGCACGAGACGAGCAGGGCCGTCAGGCCCCGGCTCAAGGCCCCCGAGGCGAACGGGGTGACGGACAGGGCCTCGACGTAATTGTAGAAAGTGGCGTGGTAGTGCTCGAACCGCTCGTAGTGCGACAGGTCACGGGGTCGGGTCCAGTTGTAGGCGGTGAAGACCAGGCCCGGAAACTTACGGCCGACCCGGCTGGTGGCCTGGATGTACTCGGCGGTCGTCTTGGGCTGACCGGCCACGACCATCAGTCCGAGCCGCTGCACGTCCACGCCGACCGAGACCATGTTGGTCGCCAGCAGCACGTCGAGGGGCCGCTTGGGCAGGTCCTTGAAATGCCCCTTCTTCTGCAACTCCTTCCGTTTGGCTTCCGACTGGGGGTCGAACGCCACCTCCAGATGGTCGAGCACGTCGGGGATGTCGGTCGAGTCCTTGCGCGAGGTCAGAGGCTATCCGGTAACACGAGATTTTCGTAAACTCGCTCCAGAGTGGGAGGTCGGCAAGATCCACCGAAGACGGAGCATGTCC
>JAFANO010000244.1 GCA_019232645.1 Planctomycetaceae bacterium
TGGGGCGACAACCTCGACGCCCCTTTCCTGCTCGCGCGCGACGGGCGGCTCGACGTCCTGACGCTCGAGTACCTCGCCGAGCTGACCCTGGCCATCCTGGGCCACCTGCGGTCGAAGGACCCGGAGGCCGGGTACGTGACCGACTTCCCCGACCTGATCGAACGGCTCTCGCCCATCGTCCGCGAGCAGGAGGGCCTGACGATCGTGACCAACGCCGGGGGCCTGAATCCGCCCTCGTGCGCCCGGCGGTGCGCGGAGATCTTGGCCCGCGCGGGGCACGACGACACACTCCTGGCCGTGGTGACCGGCGACGATGTCCTGAGCCGGATCCCGGGATGGCTCCGCGAAGGGGTCGACCTCAGTCACATGGAGACCGGCGCGCCGATCACGACCGTGGCCGACCGGCTGGTCGTCGCCAACGCCTACCTCGGCGCCTGGCCGATCGCCGATGCGCTCCGCTCCGGCGGTCGGGTCGTGATCACGGGTCGGGTGGCCGACGCCTCGCTGACGCTCGGGCCGGCGTGCGCCCATCACGGCTGGGCCCGGGACGACTGGGATTGGCTGGCGGGGGGCTCGGTCGCCGGCCACCTCATCGAGTGTGGCGCCCAGGTGACCGGCGGCCTCTGGCATCGCTGGGACGAGGTCTCCGACCTCGCCGCGATCGGCTACCCGATCGCCGAGGTCTTCGCCGACGGCTCGTCCGTCATCACCAAGCCCGAGGGTTCGGGCGGGCTGGTCAACGTCGGGACCGTCGCCGAGCAGCTCGTCTACGAGATCGACGACCCCGCCCGCTACAAGACACCCGACGTGGACGTCGACCTCACCACGGTCACGCTCCACGACCAGGGCCCCAACCGGGTGGCCGTGCGCGACGCGACGGGCCGGCCCTCGGGAGATCAGCTCAAGGTGGCGGCGGTCTATCGCGACGGCTGGACGGCAAGCGGGCTGCTCGCGGTGGTCGGGCGGGGCGCGCGGGCCAAGGCGCGCGCCGCGGGCGGGGTCGTGCTGGAACGGGTCCGAGGCGCCGGGTTCGAGCTGGCCGACTGGCTCGTCGAATGCCTCGGCAGCGGTGACGTCGTGCCCGGCGTGCTCGACTCGCCCGGCCCGCCGTTGGAGGTCGTCCTCCGCGTGACGGTCCGCGACCCGGACCGCGCGGCGGTCGAGCGGTTCTGCCGCGAGCTGGCCCCACTGGTGACCTCGGGGCCGTCGGGGATCGCCGGCTATGCGACCGGCCGCCCGTCCCCCCGGCCCACGTTCGGCTATTGGCCCACACTCGTCCCCCGGGCCCTGGTCGGGGCCGCGGTCGACGTCCGACAGGCCCGAGACTGGTCGAGGAGCGTTGCCCCATGATGCTCGAACCGTCTCACGGCCCCCTCGTCCGGCTGGGCGACCTGGCACACGCCCGGAGCGGCGACAAGGGCAACCGCGCCAACATCGGCGTCGTCGCTTTCGACGCCGAGCGATACGCCTGGCTCGAGGAGCGCCTGACCGAAGCCGCGGTGGCGGAATATTTCCGACCCCTCGGCATCGGCGCCGTCCGGCGCTACGAGCTGCCCCGGATCCGCGCCTTCAACTTCGTCATCGAGGATGCCCTCGGGGGGGGCGCGAGCCGATCGCTCCGGCTCGACTCGCAAGGCAAGGCGCTGGCCGTGGCGCTGCTGGAATTGAAGCTTCCGAGACCCGAACACTGGGAGGGGGCCCAATGAGCGAGCCTTACGTCCTGCGGGCCGACCACGGGCCGGTCATCGTATTGACCTTGAACCGTCCCGAACGCCGGAACGCGCTGTCGCGCGCCGTGCTCGCCCCTCTGAGCGATGCCCTGGACGCGGTCGACCACGATCCCAGCTGCCGCGCTGTCGTCCTGAGCGGAGCGGGCCCGGTCTTCTCCGCCGGATTGGATCTGAAGGAGGTCGTCGGGGCGTTCGCCAGCCCCGATGCCGAGAGGCTCCGCCTCACCGAGATCCAGGCACTGGCCGACCTGATCGACCAGATCCACCACCTGTCCAAGCCGGTGATCGCCGCATTGAACGGCGACGCCCTGGCCGGGGGGGCGGGGCTCGCCACGGCCTGCGATTTCGTGATCGCGGTGGAGCACGCCCGGATTGGGTATCCCGAGGTCCGCCGGGGGCTGGTGACCGTCGTCGTGCTGCCCGACCTGGTCCGGCAGGTGGGCGGGCGTCGCGCGCGGGCCCTGCTGCTCACCGGAGAGCCGATCACTGCGGCCGAGGCCGAACGCTGGGGGCTGGTCAACCGGGTGGTCGAGGCCGGGAAATGCCTGGACGAGGCGATCGGGCTGGGACGGAAGTTGATCGCATCGGCCCCGAAGGCGATCCAGACGACCAAGCGCCAGCTCGACGAGGCCACGGGCTGGCCGGCCAGCCTCCGCGGCGCCGCCGCCATTTTGGCGGCAATCAGCAACTCGGAGGAGGCCGCCGAGGGCATGCGCGCCTTCCTCGAGAAACGGCCACCGCGCTGGGCCTCCGAGGCCTCGGCCGGAGATCCTCCCTGAAGCGGCTCGTGCTTCATCAACCGTCGATCGACGCGTTCATCAGGGGAGAGTCTTCGACATTTATCTTGACGGATCGGTTGTCTCGCCGTACAGTCCCGCTTGGTTCCGGCATTCCTATACAAGTTATCAGGTTCAGGAGGGACGGTGATGGATCACACGGTTTGTCATTTTGAGATCCCTGCCGAGGAGCCGAAGCGGGCCGCGGAGTTCTATCGAGTGCTGTTCGACTGGGACATCCGCGGGTGGGACAGCGCGGACAACAAGGCGGAGATCCAGATGATCTCGACGGTGCCGACCGACAAGGCCGGCCGGCCGATCCGGCCGGGCGTCAACGGGATGATCATGAAGCGGCAACATCCGCAGCAGCCGTTCGCCAACTACATCAGCGTCGAGAGCGTGGATGAGCACGGGGCCAGGGCCGAGGCCCTGGGAGGGCAGGTCGTCATGCCCAAGACCCCGGTGCCGGGGATGGGCTGGTTCCTCTATTTCAAGGACACCGAGGGGAATATCCTCGGCCTCTGGCAGAACGACCCGGCCGCGGCCTGAGCCGTGCCGGACGGGTGCTGTGGGGTTCTGCCCCGCGACGATCTGGGGTAACTCGTAGTCCCGCGGAGCGGATCGTCGGGGTGGCTGGGGCGGAGTCTTCGACGCACGGTCGTCGCGAAGACCGGGGCATTCTGCCCCAGCCACCCGGACCGCTTGACCCGTCGATCGAAGATTGACGACTGCACCCGCTATGTTAATTTGAAATGTGAAATTTTAAATTTGAGATCCAAAAAAGCTCTCAAATCATTTGGAATGCCTATCAGCCAGGCCCGCAGCAGGATCCGGGAAGTCATCGAGCCATGATAACGTGGGACGAGGGTCCGACACCCTGGGTCGCCGACCAAACCGTCGGGAGCACACTCCGCCGGACGGCCGCGCGGTTCCCGGACCGCGACGCCGTGGTCTTCCCGGCGCTTGGGCTCCGCTGGTCGTGGCGCGAGTTGGATCATCGGGTCGACGTCGTCGCGTCGGCGCTGATGGCGCGAGGGGTCGAGCGGGGCGAGCACGTCGGCATCTGGTCGATGAACGTCCCGGAATGGGTCGTCGCGCAGTTCGCGGTCGCGCGCCTGGGCGCCGTGCTGGTCAACATCAATCCGGCGTACCGGCTCCACGAGCTGGAAGAGACCTTGGCGATGGCCGACGTGGCCACACTGATTGTCGGCTGCCCGTACCGAGGTTCGAACTTCGTGGAGATGGTCGAGACGGTCTGCCCCGAGGTGCACTCCGCGACCTCGCCCTCCTGGACCGCCGCGCGGCCGCCCCGGCTCCGCCGCCTGATCGCCCTGGGCGACCCGCCCGGACCCGCCTGGCTCCGATGGGCCGACCTGGAGGCCGGGCCGGTCCTCGACGACTTGGCCGGGCGCGAACGCTTGATCGGGCCCCGCGAGGTCTACAACATCCAGTTCACCTCGGGGACGACCGGGCTCCCCAAGGGAGCGATGCTCACTCACCATAACGTCCTGATGAACGCCCACGCGGTCGGCCGGCGCGTCGGTTACGGTCCCGACGATCGGGTCTGCGTCCCGGTCCCGTTCTATCACTGCTTCGGGTGCGTGCTCGGGACGCTCGTCTGCGCCGTCTACGGCTCGGCGCTGGTCGTCCCGGCGCCGAGCTTCGACCCGAGGGCGACGCTGGCCGCCGTCGAGGCCGAGCGGTGCACCGCGCTGTACGGGGTGCCGACGATGTTCGTGGCCGAGCTCGACCACCCCGACCGGCCCCGTTTCGACCTGTCGAGCCTCCGGACCGGGATCATGGCGGGGAGCCCCTGCCCGCTCCCGCTGATGGAGGCGGTCGTGCACACGCTGGGGGCTGCGCAAATGACGATCGGCTACGGCCAGACCGAGGCCTCGCCGATCATCACCATGACCTCCGCCGACGACCCCATCGAGGTCCGGGTCGGGACCGTCGGGCGGCCACTCCCCGGCGTCGAGGTCCGGCTCGTCGACCTGGCCACTCGCCGAGAGGTGGCGCCCGGCGAGCCCGGCGAGCTCCTCGCCCGGGGCCACGGCGTGATGGCCGGGTACTACAAGGCCCCCGGGGCGACCGCCCGTGTCATCGACGCCGAGGGCTGGCTCGCCACCGGCGACCTCGCCCGCCGCCTCGACGACGGCAATTATCAGATCGTCGGCCGGTGCAAGGAATTGATCATCCGGGGCGGCGAGAACATCTATCCCCCCGAGGTCGAGGAGTTCCTCCACCACCACCCGGCCCTCGCCGAGGTCGCCGTCGTCGGGCTGCCCGACGCTAGGTATGGCGAGGTGGTCTCCGCCTGGATCGTCCTCCGCGCCAGGGAGCGCCTGACCGAGTCCGAGCTCCGTGACTATTGTCGCGACCGGATCGCCCACTTCAAGGTCCCGAAGTACATCCATTTCGTCGACCACCTGCCCAAGACCGTCACCGGCAAGATCCTCAAGCACGTCCTCCGCGAGCGGGGGATCGCCGATCACGGGCTTGAGGGCCCGTCCGTGATCACCACGGCCTGAGTCGGCCATCCTTGGTGGGGGGTGGGCCTCACCGCCAACCACATATAGCACTCTCTTACTCAAATCTCAAAATCTCGATTCTCAAATCAGGGTGGTGTCCCAGGAGAATTGAATGGTCGCCGTAAGCCCTTGGGGACGAGCGGGTCCACTCAATCGGCACCAAAATCCATAGCTCTCTGGCTCGCAGTAATTTAAGGCCTGTTTTGCAATTCTCCTGGGACACGACCAAACCGCGCCTGATCATGGTTAAGCAAACCTGGCCCGCCTGAGCCCCGGATGATGGTTTCGGGTGGTGCCGAGGTCTCTCTCGCCTCGGATCCTCCCCGACCTCCCCGGCGAAGAAGGGTCGGGAAGGCAGGTCGGGGAAAGGCTCTGCGCATCGATCCACCCGTACGCCGAGCCGAGCCAAGGTTGATGATCGAGAGAGCGGGACCAGTCCCGGGGGTCGCCGGGGGCCCGTGGGGGATGACTCGCACCGGGAGTGTCCGGGCCGCCCCGACTTCCGGCGCACTCACCCCCGTGACTCGGCCCGTGGGGAGAAAATCCGGATGCCCGCGCGGTTTTTCTCGTGCCTCGCCGGCGGATGATGGTAATAATAGGCGTGCAGGGGTGAGGCGCTCCGGTTCGAAATCCCCGGACGCGTGCATCGCACGATCCCGACGATGGTGTTGAGACCCAAAGAGCACGTCAGAACTCCCCAGGCATTGCCCGACAAACAGGAGCACGGCGATGGACGACGAAGACCTCGCCGATCTAATTGAGAAGGCAAGGGCGGGCGATGAGTTCGCGCTTCGCGACCTCCTCAGCCGATGTGAGGAGGACGTCCGGATGGTGGTGCGCGCCCGCTTGCCCCGATTGCTGCGCTCCCAGTTCGACTCGATGGATTTCGTCCAGGCCGTCTGGCAGAGCGTCTTCACGGGCCCGGATCGGGACCTCCGGCGATTCGAGAACGTCCGGCACCTCCGGGGTTTCCTGGCAGGGGTCGCCCAGAACAAGGTCTTCGAGGAACATCGCCGCCGCACCCGGACCCAGAAATACGACCTCGCGCGCGAGGAGCCGCTGTTTGTCCGTCGCGGCAATCGCGACGTGCTGCGCGAGGTGCCGACGCCCGAGCCCTCGCCGAGCCAGAACGCCCAGGCCGGGGACCGGCTCGACCAGATGATCGCCGGCCGAAGTCCCCTCGAGGCCGAGGTGGTCCACCTCCGCCGGCAGGGCCTGACCTTCGAGGAGATCGCCGCGCGGACCGGGCTGCATGAGCGCTCCGTCCGTCGCATCATCGACAAGATCCGCCGGCGCATGGAGGCCCGCAGGTGGCAATGATTTCTCGGCCCCAGCGCGATCCGGCGGGGGCGAGGCGCGAGTCCGCCGATCCCCCCCTCTCGATCGGATCTTCCGGCTTCCCCCATGCCCGCCCTCACCCGGCGCCCGAGCCCGATTCCGAGGCCTGGGACGAGTTGCTCGGGCTCACCCTCGCCGAATTCGCCTCCCGCTGGGAGCGCGGCGAGAACCCCTCCGCCGAGGAATACCTGGGGCGGCTGTCCCCCGATCATGCGGCCGACGCGGTCGAGCTGATCTACCGCGAGTACTGCCTGGCCGAGTCGGCCGGCCTGAACCCCGACCCTGTCGATTACCTCAAGCGGTTCCCCGCCCAGGGCGATTCGCTCCGGCGGCTGTTCTCCCTGCACGGCGCGTTCGGCCCGTTGGGGCTCCGCGACCGGGCCGATTCGGCATCCTTGCCCGAGGTCGGCGACGAGATCGGCCCTTATCTCCTGATCCGCGAGCTGGGCCGCGGCGGGTTCGCTCGCGTCTTCCTCGCCGAGCAAGCCGACCTCGATGGCCGGCTCGTGGTGGTGAAGGTCTCCGCGAGGATCACCCCGGAACCGAGGCTCTTGGCCCGCGTCCGGCATTCGCATATCGTCGAGGTCCTCCGGCATGGCATCGCCGAGGACGGCATGTTCCAGCTCATCTGCATGCCGTTCCTGGGGGGCGCGACCCTCTCGACGGTCCTCACCGCCCAGAGGGCGACCCGGCGGAGGCCCGCGAGGGGAAGCGACCTGCTCGCCGTCCTCGACGAGGTCTCCGCCCCGGAGTATCCCAGGCCCGACATCGTCCGCCCGGCCCGCGAGGTCATCGCTCGACTCTCCTATCCCCGGGCCATCGCTTGGATCGTCGCCCGGCTCGCCGAGGCGCTCGATCACGCCGAGAGGCGTGGGGTGGCCCACGGTGACCTGAAGCCGTCGAACGTCCTGCTGACCGCCGACGGCCATCCGATGCTGCTCGACTTCAACCTCGCGCACGACGGGCTGGATCCCGGGATCCTTGACGCGCCGGTGGACGGTGGCGGGACCCTGGCGTACATGGCCCCCGAACGTCTCCGGGCCATCGCCGACCTAATCGGAACTCCCCGCGCCCGGGCCTTCGATCGGCATCGCGCGGACATCTACGCGCTGGGCCTTCTGCTCCGAGAGGCCCTGACCGGCCGGCCCCCCGAGATTCCCGAGCGTCGAACCCGCTCGATGCAAGAGTACGCCGACCTGATCGCCGCCTCGCGCAACCGGGAGGGCGCGGCGAGGATCCAATCCGGGCGCGACCCGATCCCGGCGGCGCTCCGCTCGATCCTGTCGCTCTGCCTCGCCCCCGCCCCCTCCGACCGTTACCAGCGTGCCTCCGAACTGGCCGACGACCTGGACCGCTGGCGGTCCGACCGCCCCCTGGCGTTCGCCAGGGAGCCTCTCTGGCCGTCCTGCCTCTTGCGGCAGATCCGCAGCCGGCGCCCGGCCCTGACGGTCGCCTCGCTCTGCCTGGCGATCGGCATCGCCGCGGCCCTGACGGTCTCTTACGCGTCGCGGACGTCCCCCCGGCAACAGGCCGAATTCAAATTGGCCTCGCTCTGGGACCGCGCCGAATCGGGGGTCTTTCCCGCCCAGCGCGGGATCCAATGGCGGACCGAGGCGCGGGGCGACCCGGCCGAGAATGCCATTCGCTA
>JAFANO010000314.1 GCA_019232645.1 Planctomycetaceae bacterium
CGGCCATGAACTCGGTCGGGTAGTGCGCCTTGAGGTAGGCCGTCTGGAACAGGACCAGCGCGTAGGCCGTCGAGTGCGACTTGTTGAAGCCGTAGCCGCCGAAGAACTCGATCAGGTCGAAGATCTTGGTGGCGGTCTCCTGATCGAGCCCGCGGCCGATCGCGCCGTCGATGAACTGCTTGCGGCCCTGGGCGATGACCTCGGCCTTCTTCTTCGAAATGGCCTTGATGCACGCATACGCCTGCGACAGCTCGATGCCCCCCAGGCGGTTCAGGATGCGCATCACCTGCTCCTGGTAGACCATCACGCCGTGGGTCTCTTCCAGGACCTCCTTCATCACCGGGTGCGGGTAGACGGCCTGCTTCCGCCCGTGCTTGACGTTGACGTACTCGTCGACCATGCCGCCATTGAGCGGGCCGGGCCGGTAGAGGGCCAGGATCGCGATCAGGTCGGCGAAGCAGTCGGGCTTCATCTTGACCAGCAGGTCGCGGATGCCCGCGCCGTCGAGCTGGAAGATGCCCCGCGCGTCGCCGCGCTGGAGGAGCGAGTAGGTGGCCTCGTCGTCGAGCGGGAGGTTGAACAGGTCGAGCGGCGCGCCCCGGCGGCGCTCGACGAGCTTGACGGCCTCGGCCAAGCTCGTCAGGTTGCGGAGGCCGAGGAAGTCCATCTTCAGGAGGCCGGCCTTCTCGACGTCCCCCATCTCCCACTGGGTGCTGACGACCTCCTTCTCCTTGTCCTTGTTCGGCAGCCGTTGCAGCGGGACGAGGTCGCAGAGCGGGCGGTCGGCGATCACGACCCCGGCGGCGTGCGTCCCGACGTTCCGCGTCGTCCCTTCGAGCCGCCGCGCGAAGTCGAGCAGCTTCTGGATCTCGGGGTCTTCGTCGGCCATCCGCGCCAGCGCCGGCTCTTCCTTCAGCGCGTCCTCGAGCGTGATGTTGAGCCGGGTCGGGATCAGCTTGGTGACCTGATCGACCCGGGCCAGCGGGATGTTCAGCGCCCGGCCGACGTCCTTGATCGCGGCCTTGGCCGCCATCGTGCCGAAGGTGCCGATCTGCGCCACGTTGGCCGCGCCGTACTTCCGCCGGACGTAGTCGATGACCTCGTGGCGCCGCTCCTTGCACAGGTCGATGTCGATATCCGGCGCCTCGGAGCGGTTCGGGTCGAGGAAGCGTTCGAAGAGCAGGTCGTACCGGAGCGGGTCGACATGGCTGAGGTAGAGCAGGTAGCTGACCAGCGCCCCGCAGGCCGAGCCGCGCGCCGAGCTCGGGATGCCGCGCTCGCGGGCGAAGCGGACGAAGTCCCAGACGATCAGGAAATAGGAGGCGAAGCCCGCCCGGTTGATGATCCCCAGCTCGTGGTCGAGCCGCGCGCGGACCTCGGGCGCGGGGTCGTCGCCGTACCGCTGGCGCAGGCCCTCCGCGCAGAGCTCGCGGAGGTACTCCTCGGGGGTCTTCTGGCCGGGGGGCTGGAACGAGGGGAACTGGCGCTTGCCGAGGTTGAGGCCCTTGTAATGGTCCTCGACCCGCTCGGCGATCCGGACCGAGGCGGCCAGCGCCTCCTCGTGGCCGGGCATCGCCGCGTACATCTCCTCGGGGCTCCGGACGTGGAACTGGTCGTTCTCGAACCGCATCCGGTTCGGGTCGTCGACCGTCTTGCCCGTGTTGATGCAGAGCAGGATGTCGTGCGCCGGCGCGTCGTCGCGGGTCAGATAGTGCGCGTCGCTGGTGGCCACGACCGGCAGGCCCATCCGCCGCGCGATGTCCAGCGCCCCGGCGGCGCAGTCGCGCTGGATCTGGATCCCGTTGTCCTGGATCTCGACGTAAAAGTTCTCCTCGCCGAAGACCTTCTGGTACCAGGCGCAGAGCCGCTCGGCCTCGGCCGTCTTGCCGTGGAGGATGTTGTCGGAGAGCTCGGCCGAGGCGCAGCCGGAGAGGCAGATCAGCCCCTCGGAATGGCGCTGGAGGATCTCCTTGTCGATCCGGGGCTTGTAGTAGAACCCCTCGAGGAAGGACGCCGACGAGAGCCGCATCAGGTTGCGGACCCCCTCGCCGTCGCGGGCCAGCAGCGTCAGGTGGAAGGCATACTCCTGTCCCGAGCCGCCCCCGGTCGACCGGTCGGTGCGACGGCCGGGCGCGACGTACGCCTCGAGCCCGACGATCGGTTTGAGGTCGACCGCCTTGGCCTCGCGGAGGAACTCGACCGCGCCGTAGAGATTGCCGTGGTCGGTGATCGCCAGGGCGGGCATCCCCAGCGCCTTGGCCCGCTGGACCAGCGCCGGGATCTTGCTGGCCCCGTCCAGCAGGCTGTAATGGCTGTGGCAGTGCAAGTGGACGAACGGCCGGTCGGACATCGATCACCTCGGTCGGGTCGAACCTGCGGCACACCACGGAGCGGTCGGGAGTCACTGAACCTACAGCCAGGCTATTCTACCACAACGGCGAACGCCCGCCGACGGGGCTCGGCAAATCTCCCCCTGGAACGGAGCTTCGGACGCGCCGGGCCGAAAACTCGCGTCGAGAGTCATAGGAGCGGGGGCGGGATGGGGCAGTGCGGGGACCGTGGGGGATCTGCCGGACCGGCAGGCACCTGGCGTGGACGTCGAAGATCGACCGCGAGAACCCGGCGCGGCCTCGGGGCCGATCTTCGCTGCGCGACGAGTGGGAGAATCCGGATCGCCAACGGAACGGGAGGAGATCGGCGATCATCGGGGCGGGGGGATGAGGGGTGATGTCAGACGCCCACGAGCGCTTCCTGGACCTCACGCTCGTCGCGCGGGTCATCCGAGGGGTTGGTGGATTCGAGGCCCTGAACGAGGGCGCCGAGCTGGAGTGCCAGCAAGCGGTCTTCGGAGCCATGGCCGCGGAGCAGGGCCAGGAAGGCTTCCGCTCCGATCAACACGGCTCTCGGCTTGCTATGGATGGTCAAGACAAAACGAGTCTCGGGATCCTCCAGGGAGTCCAGGACCTTGGGCAGGTCACGATGAAGCTCACGACTACCGATGTAGCGCACACGAGACTGAGACATCTCCATCCTCGAGGCCAGGCTCGGCCGAAAAGCATGGGGAAGTACGGGGCGAGTGGACATGCGCTCGCCCCGGCGATGATCGCCAAGTGTCAGGTTAACCGACGTTCAACCGGGCGTCAATCGCGTCCCGCGACTCGCGGAAAAATTCGGCGGATTTCAGCTAAAAATGGCGTTTCTCCACAAGCCCTTTATCGGAGAGGGACTTCGCGCAGCGAGGGATCTGCCGTCGGGGGCGTGGGGCGGGCCTGCGGAAGCTTCAGCCCGGCGCGCTCGAGCAAGTCGGCGACGTCGCCGTAGCGGCCGTAGTGGGTCATGATGTTGGCCTGGATCGTCAGCGCCTTCTGCGCCTCGCCTAGTCGACTGGCGCGTTCGGCGTCGTTCAACTGGCGGATCACGATCGCGCGGCGCTCGGCGATGGCCTTCTT
>JAFANO010000318.1 GCA_019232645.1 Planctomycetaceae bacterium
ACCAGGAGATCCTGTGGCAGCGAACGTGAGGCGGGCCTCCAGGTGTTCGTCATGACCGACGCCTCCGGGACGTTCGACGCGGCCACGAGCCCATCAACAGAGGAGGCAACCATCATGAGAGCGCTCCGCTTCGATCGGACGGGCTCGCTGGACAGCCTCGGCATTGCGACGATCGATCGTCCGGTACCGGGCGCCGGCGAGGTCCTGGCCCGCGTGCAGGCCGCCGCCATCAACCCCAGCGATGTGAAGAACGTCCTCGGCAAGTTCGACATGACGACCGTGCCCCGGACGCCGGGGCGCGAGTTCGCTGGGGTCGTCGAGCAAGGGCCATCGGAGTGGGTCGGCCGGCCGGTCTTCGGGACCGGAGGCGACCTGGGCTTCCGTCGCGATGGCTCGCACGCCGAATACGTGACCGTGCCCGTCGAAGCCGTACAGGTCCGCCCCGACGGATTCGGCCCCGAGCAGGCCGCGGCGCTGGGTTTGCCCTATATGACCGCCTGGGCGGCCGTGGTGGACGCCGCCGGGCTCGCGGCCGGCGAGACGATCCTGATCACCGGGGTGACGGGAGCCGTCGGCAACGCGGCGGCCCGGGTCGCCCGCTGGAGGGGCGCGCGGGTCATCGGCACGATCCGCAGGGCGGATGAGCGGGACGCGATCCCCGACCTCCCGGTCGATCAGTACATCAACCTGGAGGACGGCTCCCTCCCCGAGTCGGTCATGACGGCGACGGCGGGCCGGGGTGCGCACGTCATCCTTGATGTTGTAGGCGGGCCTCTGTTCGAGCCATGTCTGCGCTGCCTGGCCCTCCGGGGTCGGCACGTCGCCATCGCCAGCACGGGCGACGGCCGCGTCGGCTTCAACCTGATTGACTTCTACCACCGTGAAGGCCGGATCTACGGCGTTGATACGCTCAAGCTCGACTTCGCCGCGAGCGCGGCGGTGCTCCGAGCCATCAGACCGGGCGTGGAACAAGGGTTCTTCAAACCCCCGGACTTCGAGACGGTGACTCTGGACCGAGCCGTCGAGGCGTACGGGAAGATCAACGACGGAACAGCCCGAACGAAGCAGGTGATCGTCTTCCGTGCATGACGATGGGTTGAGTATCGGGGCCGCGGGTGCCTGGAGTCCTACGCACAGCTCGCGATGGAGTCAGACACATGCCGAAGCGACCGGCCACCATCCTCGTCCTGCTCGCGCTGCTCCCGTTCGCCGCGAGCTCCCGGGCGCAGGTCGACGCCCCCCCACGTCCCAAGGCTTCGCTGGCACACCTGCTCCGCTACGAGCCCACCGGGCTGTCGTTGCCGGCCCCCTACGCAAGGGGCAAGATCCCGGTCCTGTTCATCCACGGGCTGTGGTCGAGCCCCTCATCCTGGCACCAGATGATCGCGACGCTGGAGGAAGACCCGGAAATCGAGGGGCGATACCAGTTCTGGACCTTCGGGTATTCGACGGGCGACCCGATCCCCTACTCGGCCCACCTCCTGCGGCAGAACCTGGAGGAGCTGCGCCGGAAGCTTGACCCCGACGGGTCCGACCCGGCGCTCGACCGGATGGTCGTGGTCGGTCACAGCATGGGCGGCGTGCTCACGAAGATGATTGCGTCCGACGCCGGCGACCGACTCTGGCGCGTCCTGAGCGACCGGCCCGACGCCGAGCTCCGCGGGGAGAAAGACGACGTCACACTCTTCCGGAGCGGCCTGTTCTTCGCGGCGCGGCCGGAGGTGCGGCGTGTCGTCTACATCGCCACGCCGCACCGCGGCAGCCGCTTCGACCGGGGCGCGATCGAGCGCGTGGGGATGAGGCTGGTTCGCGTCCCCGATCCCCTGCGGGCGGCCCACAGGCGGCTGATCGCAAGCAACGGTGAAGGCTTCTTCCGCGACCGCTTCCGCAAGGCGCTGCCGACCAGCATCGAGGAGCTGGAGTGGGGGTCGCCGATGATCACGGGCCTCGCTGGGCTGGCGCCGCCGCCCGGCGTGCGGGTCCACTCGATCATCGCGGTGCGTCCCGGGTCGCCCCCTGGCGATCGGACGGATGGCCTGGTGACCTACGACAGTGCCCACGTTGCCGGGGCCGAGACGGAGCGGATCGTCGCGACCGGCCACATGTGCCAGGATCATCCCGAGGTCATCAACGAGGTGCGGCGGGTCCTCACCGACCATGCAAAGTTCTGAACGGGGCGCGAAAACAGCGAGGAAGCGCCGATCGGCCAAGGAGGCTGGATGGCGATAATTTGGGGCACCCTGCGATTTCGCTCAATCGAAGCGATTCGATCGCCGTATTATTTTACTGTACTAATGCGCGCAAAGAAAACGAACCTTTGATTGACGGCCAACCCGCCCCCTGCACTCTCCCGCGTCGCTCGCAGCGACCGACGCGCCCGCCGCCCGGAGTACCGGGCGCCGTTCACGCCGGATCGCCCATGGCTCGCTGATGGCGGTCGCTCCGCTCCGGGCGTGATCGTTTTTGATCGTCCCGGTCCCCCAGAACCATCAGTGGGGGGACCAGGCCGGCAAAGATGGTTCTCTGCGGTGGCCGCTTCGCGGCCGATCCCGCCGGTGCGACCCGCCTCGTCGGCGAGGAGAATGACTGTGCATCTTGCGCATTTCCACCAGGCGAAGTGCGGCTGTGACGATTTTGCGAGTCAATCAAGCCGGGGTCACGCCGTCGCCGATAACCGGGGATGACACGCCACTCTGCACCGTCAACGATCAGGGATGGATGGGGATGCCTTCAGGCCGAGTGTACATCCTGGTT
>JAFANO010000342.1 GCA_019232645.1 Planctomycetaceae bacterium
CCGCCTTCAGCTTCGGATGGAGTTGACGACCACGGAGGATCTCCGTGAGGGGCTCGGCGTGTTTCTCGATCTCCCGCCGGACGATTCTCCTCAGCGCTTCCCGCTTGAGGGCGGCGACGGCCCTCCCGCCCCAGTTATCGCCCTCGATCTGGAGTTCGTCGTCGGGGACTTCCAGAGTCACCTTGAGCTGGTCATCCACGGTCAGGATGACCCCGGTCACGATGTTGAAGGCTAGAGTGGAACCGCCGCCCAAGGGCTCCTGCTCGACGTAGGCCCCGAGGTGGAGCTTGACGTAGCCCTCTCCCAAAACGAAGCCCGGCGAGCCCAGCTTCGACCCAACGAAGACTCTTCTCCCATCCGCTTTGACTTCGTACCCGAGGGCAAAGCCGACGTAGTTCTTGGGGATTACCCCCTTTTCGATGAGCTTCCCATCCTCCGGGATCAGCCTCCGGATCGTCTCGTAGTCGAAGCCGATCCGGTCCGGCGTGATTTCCTGGCCGCGACTCTCATCCCACGCGGCGCCGCAAATCAGCCCCAATGCCACGATGCCGACCCTCGACCACGCCGATCTGAGCCCGGCCATGATACCACCTCACTCGTTAGCTCCGAGCGGCCTAATCCTCAACCAAGCGTAACCCCATACCCGTTGAGGTCCAAGAGCTCGAAAACCCCCTGGTTCTGGCGAACAATCGAGGTGCTCGACCCGCCTCGTCGATCCGCCGCCAGGAGGTTTTCGAATGAACGCCAGTCTCCACCGCAGGCTCAACCGACGCAAGCGGCGAATCCTCCGCCGACTGGAGCACCGGCCCGGCGTCGAACGACCTGAGCCGATGTTGGCCGCTTCCAACATCCACTACGAGATCGCCGACCGGACCCGGGCCATCTCACCGGGAGGCATCGGGGCCATCCACCTCCTGGTCCGGAAGTTGGGCCTGATCCAGGACATCGACCGGCACCTCCGAGTGCTGAAGCGGCACCTGCCGTATCACGAGAGCGACCACGTCCTGAACATCGCCTACAACCTCCTGGCCGGGGGGCAACGGCTGGAGCACATCGAGGTCCGGCGCAACGACGAGGTCTACCTCGACGCCCTCGGGGCCGAGCGAATCCCCGACCCGACCACCGCTGGCGACTTTTGC
Organism: Planctomycetaceae bacterium; assembly: GCA_019232645.1. Lineage (GTDB taxonomy): Bacteria > Planctomycetota > Planctomycetia > Isosphaerales > Isosphaeraceae > JAFANO01. The sequence continues at coordinate 1,140 of JAFANO010000342.1, forward strand.
CGCCGCTTCAGTGAGGCCGACGTGCTCGTCCTGATGGATAGCTTCAACGAGGTCCGGCTGCGGGCCTGGAGGCAGCAGCCCGACGGCTTCTTCGACGAAGCCTTCATCGACGCCGACGGGACGGTCGCCCCTTCGGGCACCTGGTGCAAGCGGGGGGTAGACATCGCCTACAACGGGGTGTGGGGCTATCACCCGCTGGTGGTGTCCCTGGCCAACACCGACGAGCCGCTCTACCTGGTCCACCGCAGCGGCAACCGGCCCTCGCACGAGCACGCCGCCGAGTACCTCGACCGGGCGATCGTCCTGGGCCGCCGGGGCGGGTTCCGCCGGATCACCCGGCGGGGCGACACCGACTTCACCTAGACCGCATTTCTCATCATGGGATGGCATCGGGCTGCCTTGCGTGTCATAGGTGGAGTTGCACCAACCACCTCCGATACAGACCAAGGACAGCCCGATGCAGACACAGTGTAACGTGGCCTACCTCGACTTTCCCATGCTCGGCCGCCGCGAGGTCCTGGCCGACTTCGACGGTGGCGACCTCACTTCCGACGGCGGCGCCTTACTGCTCCGCAAGGTCGAGGAGCTGTCCGGCATCATCCGCCAGCTCGCCGCCTGCTTCACCGACCACCGCAACCCCGACCTCATCGAGCACACCGTCACCGACCTGGTCGCCCAGCGGGTCTACGGCCTGGCCCTGGGTTACGAGGACCTCGACGACCACGACGACCTCTGCCACGACCCGCTGCTCGCGGCCGTCGTCGGCAAGCTCGACCCCACCGGGCAGGCCCGGCGACGCCGCCGCGACCGCGGCAAGGCCCTGGCTGGCAAGAGCACGCTGAATCGCCTTGAACTGACCCCGGTCGGGGCAGACCA
>JAFANO010000583.1 GCA_019232645.1 Planctomycetaceae bacterium
ACCCATCCCCATGCCACCCATCCCCATGCCACCCATCCCCATGCCACCCATCCCCATGCCACCCATGCCACCCATGCCGCCTCTCATGCCGCCGATGCCGCCACCCATGAGCGAGAGCGGGATGATGGCCAGGTCAGCCACGGGGTACACGCGGATCTCGGTCGGCTGGTCCTCGGACGACTCGGAGGTGATCGTCAGCAGGCCGTCCTTGACCGTGTAGGTCAAGCCGAGCTGCTTCAGGAGGAGGCGGAGGGTCGTCTTCAGGGGGACGCCCTCGAGGTCGAGCGTCACCGGCGAGGTCATCGTCTTCTCGGCTTCCTGCAAGCCGACCGGGTCGACGTAGATCGGGATGCCGGTGTCATTGGGGCCCTGGGTCGCTGACTTGATATACTTGAGCACGTCCTCCAGCGGCGTCTCGTTGGCGAAGGACATCGAGATCGGCTCGTCGAGCTTGGCCAGGATCGACTTGGTCTTGGGGTCGCGGTCGAGCAGGTCCACCGCCTTGCCGTACCGCCTGATCCGATTCTCGGAGAGGACTTTCCAGACGTCGGCGTCGGGGTACTCGATCGTGCTCGTGTCCGGGAACGGCACGGCGGCCCGGTCCACGTCCTGGAACGAGAGCATGAAGCGGAATTCCTTGAGCTGTTCGTAGGCGAGCTCCTGAGCCAGGAAACCCATCGTCTGGGCCACGAACACGCCGGCGCGGGGCGCGGCGTGCGACGGCGCGAGCGCGCGGGCCCTCTGGGCGAGCATCCGGGCTTCGTAGAACGGCGCGGTGGTGGCGACAATATCGCCCATGCCCCCGGCGTAGAGCACGTTGTACTGGCCCTGGGCCATGAGGCTGTCGAACTGGACCATCATCGTGCTGACGGTCTGCTGGTTCCGCTGGAGCAGGTCGAGGCCCCGGAGCTGCTGCTCGGCGCTGGCCTCGCGGCGGAGCGCCTCGGCGCGGTCCTGGGTGATCCGTTCCTCGGCGCGGACGGTGCCGAGGATCTGGGCTTGGAGGGCGCGATCGAGGGCGTTGCGGGTTGGCTCATCGACGTCGGTGGCGGAACGGACGACCGTCTGCGCCAGCCGGAGCGTATTGAGGGCGGCCTCGGGCTGCCCCGAATTGACCAGGTTGAGCGCCTCCTGCTGGCGCTGACGGATGTCGGAGGTGAGCTGCTGCCTCAGGATATCCGCCATCCGCGAGGTCTCTTCGAGCGTGGCCTGGGCGGGCCGCTCGACGGCCGGGACTCCCTCGGCGGCGGGGGCGGGCACACCGAGGATCGGCTCCTCGGCGGGCGGGACGGCCGCATTGGGGGCGGCCGGCTCGGCAGGCGTGGCCGGGGCGTCGGGCGAATCGGCAGCGGCCGGGGAGGGAGACGCGCCTGCGGGCGGGGCCGCCGCAGGGCCCGGGGCTGGCATCGTCGCGCCGCTGGCGTCCGGTTCCTGGAACGCGACCCGTCGGACGCGCGCCAGGCGGCTCAAGGCGCGTTGCGCCTCGTCGTTGTTCGAGTCGATCTGCAACGCCTTGAGGAAGAAGGTCCGAGCCTGGGTGGGTTCGCCCTGAGCCAAGGCCTGACGACCGAGCTCGGTCAACTGCCGCGTGAGTGGTGGGGGCTCGGCGGCGCGAGCCGTGACGCCTGACAGCAGAAGGCCGCCCAACACCAGGGCCCCGACGCCTTTCCACAGCCGCGCGGTTCGTGACATGCTTGGCTCTCTCCGGGAGAAGGGGAACCCGGCTTCAGGATCGGCACGGGCGCGAGACGTTCACCTTCAATCTACGAGACCGGATGCCCCACAACAAGCCAGCCCTCTTCTCGAAGGACGTCCCACTACGGGCGATGATCGGGCATCCGAGATCGGATCGAGGTCCGGCCGGGGAAGGGATTGCCCGGCACCGCGGGTCGGGATCGGGAGTGTTTCCGCCTCGCCTCATCGCGAACCATTATGCCCTACGGATCGGTCTCGTGCCAAACCGGGATGAATCGAGGCGTGGGGTGGGCCGGCCACTCTCCCGGACCCCCGTCGTTTCCCCGCAACCGCGTGTTGGAAAACGGCCACATGACCCACCCGTGCCTTCTTTGACAGCACTAGGGGAGTGTCCTAAATCAACAGTTAGAGCAAGTCCAGATGTAAGGCTTGGCGCGGGCGGTCGATGGAAGCGCTGAGTCCAATCCCATCTGACGCGATCAGGGCATCCTCATGGTGGGGAACGGGCCCCGGATCGACCGTGTCCCGACCAGGAACTCCGAGAAATGGCCATGACCGATAAACATGAGACGTCGCCTTCCGAGGAAGAATTCGATTTCTCCATCTTCCCCGCGGACATCCTCTTCCACGACCGTCGGACGGGACAGGAGCGTCGGGGGCCGAGACGTCGGGCGGGCCGCTCGGAGGAGGGTCGCCCCCCGGTCGAACGCCGGACCAAGAAGGAACGCCGTCGCCGGATCGACCCAACAACGTTCGAGAGACAGTACACCGAGGATGAGATCGAGTTCATGAACGCCATGCAGCGGTTCAAGGTGCAAACCGGCAAGGAGTTCCCCACTTACGGCGAAGTCCTCCGGGTCGCGTGCTCGCTCGGCTATCGGAAGATGACCTTCGACCTCGAGCCGGAAAGGGACGGCGACGCCTCGCACCCCGCCGAGATCTCAGGGATCCCGTTCGACGCCAGCATGGCGCTCTCCCCAGCGGTGGCCTGCCCTCCGTAACTCCGCCCCGGGAAGTCGTGGAGGGCACAGGGAACGGCCTCGCGACGAACGAAACGACCGGCTTGGGAGGAGGCCGCCGGTCCTTATCGACTCTGGAGGGAGTCGAAAGCGAAAACCCGGAGCCGGCAGACCTCGACCCCCGGAAGGACTCTGGGCAATCGATCGACTCCGACCTCCATTCGCCGGTCAGCGCGAGCTTGTGGCGTCCGCGGGGCCGTGGAGCAGGTTCGCCCAGGCGAACACCGCCTCGCGAGTCAGGCG
>JAFANO010000493.1 GCA_019232645.1 Planctomycetaceae bacterium
AGACATCGCCGTCAATCAGCTCGGCACGAACCTTGACCAGCAGGTCGACAAGAGTTTCCAGGGCGTCCTCGTCGTAGCCGGCGAACTCCACTCCGTTGCCCTCGAAAGCGCAGGAGATGACCACGACCAGCCGCTGGCCATAATCCACCACCTCGACCCCCTGGTCGTCGGAGCCGCGGGCGTCGGTGAAAGGGGCCAAGAGCGCTTGGGTCTGGGGGGTCTTGGGCAGGGCGATCATGAGGGTCCACCAGTCATAGCTCTCCGAGACCATGACGTCGTAATGCTCGCCCAGCAGCGCCTTGTACGCGTGGGGGTTCAGGTCGCTCTCGCCCCACTTCTGATAGCGGACCGTTCGGTCGTGGACCTCGGCGCGGCTGGAGTAGCGATGGGCGACCTCCCTGCCCTCGGCAGAGATGGGTTGGTCCACGGCGTAGAACAGATAGGATGAGGAACTGTGGTCGGCCTGGAAGCCACGGCGAATGCGAAGGATGCGCATAGGAGGAATGCTCCGGAAGAGGCCGTGCCTCAGGGCCTGCGCCGGGGAAGAGACATGGACACAAGCCTCACCCTCATTCTATCGAACGAGTGGCCGTCCGCACCGCCTCGAGAACCCGAAATCCCAGCAGGGAAAAATGGGAATATCTATCGTGGTAAAAACAACTTGTGGCAATTCCCGGTTCCCGTTTCTGGCGACATCGTGATCAACCGCAGCGTCGGGCGGCCAGGGGCCTTTGCCCGTCCGGTCGCAACTCCCCCTTGGGATCGACATGGCGATACAACGTCTGGCGGGTAATCCCAAGCTCGGTGCACATCGCCCCGATCTTGGTCTCGGGCTGGCCCGATGACGCCGGAGGACCCTCGGGGGGCGGCCCGACGGCTGGCCCCGGGCGTGGGGTCTGGCAATGATTCGAGACGAAGTGGGCCTTACCCTTCATGGGTTCTTCACAACGACGCGTTCGTGAGAGCGGACCCCGATGCCAGGCGCCTTCAACTCGCAGTTGCCGGCCGCATAGAGGACCCAGATCTTGTTCGCGGCGATCCACTCCACGACGTGAGTGGGCCGGGTGAGCCCCGCCTTCGACGCGGAGGCACAAGCGGCTCAACGGGCGGCACGCTTCGAGGGCGGCCTTCGCCCCGACCCAGAGGGTCGCGTCCGAGTCGCGGGCGTCGGCCCGGGTCCGTTCGGGGTAGCTGATGGTCGGCATCTCCTCCGTCCCGCTCGGCGAACTCGGGATGCGGCTCCGACCTCTTGCCATCGTGGTCCTCGGTCAGGAACCCGATAGCCATCCATCCACCCGTGGGGATTCCGAACGAGCGGGCCGCACGCCAGCCGGCCTCGTCGGCTCCGGCACGGCCGGCGGCCCTCGTTTATTCGAATTTCGACGCCAACAACAGAACCATCGACACGATCGATGCGAATAGACTTCATAGAGGGAGACCCGAAGGGGCATCAACTGTCCGAAGGCCGGATGATGCTCCCATTGTTGTCTTGCCCTCGGTGGGGCACACACCGCTTTCCGCTTGTCATGGGACAACACCCTGGGAGGTATCGATGAAGAGGCTGCTCTTCGCTGGTGTCGCGGCGCTCGCGACCGCATTGGGGATCGGAGCCACCTCGGCCCAAGCTCAATATTACGGCGGCTACTACCGCCATCACGGCGGCTTTTATCGCCCGTACTACCGACCCTACTACCGACCCTACTACCCCTATTACCGACCCTACTACCCCTACTACCCCTACTACGGCGGCTACTACCGTTGATCCCGCGTCGGGACGCGGAGCGAGCATGACGTAACGCGAGCCGCCCGCCAAGCTCGATGGCCAGGCGGGCGGCGGTGCCGATGAGGCTGTAGCCGATCTCCACCACCCAGACGCCGAGCAGATCGGTCCCGGCCTCCACCTGATACTGTCGGAAGCACCGTCGGGCGGGATTTCTGGCTTCGAGGATGACGCGGAAGTCGAGCATGGGTTGGTAAAGAAAACACTCGTTTCTTTTACGGCCCGGGCGGCCTGTACAACAGCGAATAGGGTATACTCTACTTGACACTGAACAAGCTGTCGGCTGATGTTTCGCAAGGCGACCTGGCCTGTCGGCCTGGGGAAACCTGACGCGTCAACAATGTCCCGAAAATGTCCGGATCCTGTTGGTCAATTCATCTCGGCCATCGAGAGCCGGGGGAAGCCCCTTCGCACGATGCCCCAGCTGGCCCAAGTCCCAGCCTCCCGGACGCTGGCTGGAATGCGCCAACAGTCTCGGAACTATGAGGGGACGACGGGCAGTTCCACGAAGCTCATACGGTTGGGTTCGTGGAAGACCCGCTGGGTGGCCTTCGCGTAATCCTGAGGCTTGGCCCAGAAGATGTTGGGCACGAAGGTCTGGGGATTGCGGTCGTACAGCGGGAACCAGCTCGACTGGACCTGGACCATGATCCGATGCCCCGGCAGGAAGACATGATTGGCCGTGGGGAGGGCGAAGCGGTACGCGAGCGGCTGGTCCGGGGCGATCGCCTTCGCGGTCTCGAAGCTCTCGCGATATCGGCCGCGAAAGATGTCGGCCGCGACCATGAGCTGATACCCGCCCATCTCCGCCTGGCCGGCGACCTCGTCGGGGTAGACATCGATCAGCTTGACCACCCAGTCGGCGTCGCTGCCGCTCGTGGAGGCGACGAGGTGGGCGACGGGCTCGCCGGCGATCTTCACCGGTCTCGTGAGCACGTCGGAGACGAATGCCAGGACGTCCGGGCGACCGGAGGCCTCGCGCTGGTCGTCGACGAGCCATCGCGACCACGTCTGCCCTTGCGCGTACCCCATCGGCTGGATCGGCCGCGCGCGGAACGGCACCGGCTTGGCGGGGTCGGACACGTATTCGTCGAACGCCGCATCACCGGCACCCGGAGCGTCGAAGCTCAGCTTCAGGCCCGAGCGGAGATAGAGCGGCGTGGACCCGCCCCCGTCCTCCTTCCCAGCCTTCGGCGGCCAGACGGGCCAGCGCCTCCACACGTTCGTCCCGGTCTCGAACGCCGTCACCGGGGCGACGTCGGCCTTCGGGGCCCCGTCCTTGAGGTGCTGGGCGAGGAAGGGCGCCAGGACGTTCCGGCGGAACTCCAGCGCTGTGTCGGCGTGGAACTTCAGCGCCCCCAGCACGCTACCGTCCGCGATCTCCTGGCCGTGAGACCAGGGGCCCATCACCAGGAAGACCTTGTCGTTGTCCACGTCCTTCGGCTCGATCGCCCTGTAGACGGCCGGCGCGCCATAGATGTCTTCCTGATCCCAGAGGCTGTGCACCAGCATCACGGGCACCTTCAACGGCCGCTCCGCCAGCAGCTTGTCCACCGCCTGCTCGCGCCAGAACGCGTCATAGGCGGGGTGCTCGGTGAGCTTCCTCCAGAACCCGAGTCGATCGAGGCCCCGTCGACGCCCCAGCTCGCCGGCCGAGCCCGCTTGCATGTACATGTCGTAAACGTCGTGGTGGCTCGTCCACCATTTCGCCTCCGACTTCCGCGTCGCAACCTGATCGTAGATCCAGTTCACGTTGATCTGGCGAAACGCGCCGTTGTGGAACCAGTCGTCACCGATCCAGCCGTCGACCATCGGGTTCATCGGCACCGACACCTTCAGCGCCGGATGGGGATCAACGAGCGCCATCAGCGGCAGGAACCCGTCATACGAGATCCCGAGGATACCGACCTTACCGTTGCTCTCGGGCACGTTCTTCACCAGCCAGTCGAGGGTGTCCCACGTGTCGGTCGCGTGATCGACGTGCGTCGGGTTCAGCGGCCCCCGCAACGGCCGGTTCACGACATAGTCCCCCTCCGAGCCGTGCTTACCGCGCACGTCCTGGACGACCCGCACATAGCCACCCTCGACGATCACCTCCATCGCGTTGTCGTAGCCGCTCAGGATCGGGCCGAGGTGCGAGCTCTCGGCGTGGCTCGTGAGCTTGTTGGCGTCGTAGGGCGTCCGCGTGAGCAGGATCGGCGCATCCTTCGCGCCCTTCGGGACCAGGATCACCGTGTGCAGCTTCACGCCGTCGCGCATAGGGATCATCACGTCTCGCTTGACGTAGTCGAAGCCATCGTTCGTCGGCTCGAACTTCGCGGGGATCTCGCTCGGCAGGTCCGGGTACGTCGCGGGCGGCCTCGCCTCGTTCTGTGCCGACGCCGTCCCGGCCAGCGTGACCAACCCAAGAACGAACGCCCGAAAACAGGTCCCGGCAATGAACCAGACTTTCCCATGTCTCATGGACGTGCCTCTCTTGCTATCGTCTCTTGCGACTGTCCTATGGAAACGGCTGGTTGACGAGGCACTGTCCCGGGTTTTCCAAGAGGATCGTTTTCTCGTCGAAATATGTTCCAAAAATGCATCTCAGAAACCGAAGTCCCGACATCTCAGCCTTATGATGGGTAGATGAGACCCCTTAGCTCGACTTTTGCCCTTTTGGGGACGCGCAGAACGCCTCGTTTTCCAGGCTTTCCACGAAGAGCTGCCCGAGTTTTTGAAAACCCCAGGGGAATCACGGGTGTTCAAAAAGTCGAGATTGCCGAGTTTTCCAGGTTTTTCTGGGCAATCGGGCTCCGAGAAAGGGC
>JAFANO010000731.1 GCA_019232645.1 Planctomycetaceae bacterium
CGTCGCGCCGTCGCCGAGGCGATCGTCGCCGCGCAAGACGCCGGCCTGGTCCAGACCACGATCAACCCGCCGCTGATCCTCGACATCCTGGTCAGCGGCCGCGCCACCGACGAACGCAGCCTGAAGGCCAAGACCGGCGTCAGCCCCGAGGTCTTCGCCGCCTGGTTCACCGGCTACGGCAAGATGGAAGGCGTCGTCGCCCAGGCCGACGTCCGCATCATCCCCCCCTCGCAGGGCCTCAAGCAGTTCTACGACCGCCGCGCCGACATCCTCAATCGCCATATCAAGGCGATCCGCGACCAGAAGGGCGACGCCCAGAAAGCCCGGGATGAGGCCAAGGGGAAGGAAGAGGCGGCCAAGAAAGAAGAAGTAATGAAGGAGGAGGAGGCCGAGAAGAAGGCCAAGGAGGAAGCCGTCAAGAAGGGGGAAGAGGCCAAGAAGGACGAGCCCAAGAAGACGGACGAAGAGAAGAAGGACGAGCCCAAGAAGGAAGAAGAGCCGAAGTGATCGGTCCGACCATTGGCCGACGATCCGCGCCTTCCGCCGCCGCCCGATGCGTCCGGGCGCGGCGGGGGCGGAATTGCTCGTAATCCGCATTCCAGAGATTCTGTGCGCTCTGTCCCGATCTCAAATTTGAGATTTCAAATTTGAGATTTGAGATTTCAAATCAACGAACCGCATGCACGAAATTTCTGGTATCCATATAATGGGCTCACGTGATCATTAAGGTTATTGCCCGGGGCGGCCCATCCGGCTACAGTGGCATGTCGCGGGGCCGGGGGGCGAGCCGTCGTCGAGTCGAGCCGAGGCGATCTGAATCCCATGACCGCAGCCGAACGAGGCCGCCCTGCCACGGCGCCGGCCGCCTTGACCAAGGCGACGACGAACTTCCTGGCGTTGGCCTGCGAGGCGGTCGGCCGGCTGGGCGCGGTGGGGGTGCTGATCCTCCCCCAAGGGGCGATGGACTGGGAGGCGATCCGGGCGGTGACCGAGGACGTCCTGGTCCTGGTCGCGACCGCCTCGGCCCGGCACCTGGAGGCGATCCGCAAGGCGGGTTTGATCGCCGTGGAGGTCGAGGCCACCGACGTGGCGATCCACGAGCGGATCACCCTGGCGCTGATCGAGGCCGTCGCCAACGACCACCTCCGGGCCGGCGCCCGCGTGGTCGTGGTCTACTCGGGCTTCGAGGCCGAGACGCTCGACTCGCTGACCGTCGTCCGGCTGGGCGAGCACCTGGAGCGGCTCACCTCGCGCGACCTCCGGGCGCTGGAGACCTCGGTCCCGTTCGAGACGCTCAAGGCGGTCGTGGACGTGGCCGTCGAGATCGGCCGCGAGGGGCGCGAGGGGAAGGCCGTGGGGACCTTGATCGTCGTCGGCGACGTCCGCAACGTCCTGGCCCGCTCCCGCCCGCTCGGCTTCGACCCGTTCCGGGGCTATCGCCGCAAGGAGCGCAACCTCCGCGACCCGCGCGTCCGCGAGGCGATCAAGGAGATCGCGCAGATGGACGGCGCCTTCGTCGTGGCCCGCGACGGCACGGTCGAGGCCGCCTGCCGGCTGATCGACGCCCCCAACACCGGGCTGACCCTGCCCAAGGGCCTGGGCACCCGCCACTGGGCGGCCGCCGCGATCACCAACGTCACCAAGGCGCTGGCCGTCGTCGTGAGCCAGTCCACCGGCACCGTCCGCCTCTTCCAGAAGGGCGAGGTCATCCTCCGGATCGCCCCGATGCGTCACGCGCGCGCCATGAAATGGCAGGATGCCGAGATCGAGCCGACCCCGCCCCGGCCCGAGAAGGTGACCTGAGCGCGAAGCCCCGGTCGGAGCGACCGGCCATCCCCGAGTCCTCGGCATCAACTGGAGCTGTTCAGGAGGGGCGAGGGACGAGGGACGAGGGGCGAGGACAGGCCATCCCCGAATCCTCGGCATCAACTGGAGCTGTTCAGGAGGGGCGAGGGACGAGGGACGAGGGGCGAGGACAGGCCATCCCCGAGTCCTCGGCATCAACTGGAGCTGTTCTCATCCTTTACACGACTCTGCTCGAGGCGTTCTACCGGGCCCGCTTCGGCGTGCCGCCCGACCTCTCGGCCGACGGCGACGGCGACGGCCGGGGGCTGGTGCTGGTGGCCGACGGCTGCGGGGGGCTGGAGCTCTGCGGCATGTCGCTGCGCTACGTGATGGGGGCGATGCGGGCGCCGCACGCCGTCCGGCTCGTGCCGTGGGGGCACGGCTTCGGGCGCTGGCACGCCGACCTGACGAACGTCGCCAACCGCGAGGCCAAGGGCCGTGTCATCGCCGACGAGGTGGCCACCTTCCGTGCGGGCCATCCCGGGGCGCCGGTGTTCCTGGTCGGCAAGTCGGGGGGATCGGGGCTGATGATCCGGGCGCTGGAGCTCCTGCCGGTGGACGTCGTCGAGCGGGTGGTGCTGCTCTCGCCGGCCGTGTCGCCGACCTACGACCTCTCGCGGGCGCTGCACGCCGTCCGCCGCGAGATGGTCGTCTTCTGGTCGCCGCTGGACGTGATCTTCCTCGGCCTGGGGACCCGGGTCTTCGGCACGATCGACCGGGTCCGGACCGTCAGCGCGGGGCTGGTCGGGTTCCGCGTGCCCGGTGGGCTCGACGCCCCGGCTCGGGCGCCCTACGCCAAGCTCCGCCAGGTCCGCTGGCGTCCCGCGATGGCCCGGACGTGGTATTTCGGCGGTCACCTCGGGCCGGACGGTCCGGCGTTTCTCAAGAAATACGTCGTGCCGCTCTTGCAGGTCGCCGAGGGGCCCGCCCGCTGAATTGGGCTGGGTGTCACTCCGGCTCCGCGCCGATAACCTAACGGCCCGAGGATGGCGGCCTCGAGACGCCGCGAGGACGAGGGCCGCCGGGGCGGGATTCGGAGACGTCGCGAGGGCACGGGCCCCAGGGCATCGAGCCCTCGCGACCTCCAAGACCTGCCCGAACGCCCTCAAGGTCGAGGGCCGGGGCGCCAGCGCCGCTTTGGCGTGGCGAGGTCGTGGCCGGGTCGCCACAATGCCAGGATGAGGAGGTCGAAACAGCCGGGACGAGGTGGCGCGTCGTTCGTCTCGCCCCGTCCCATCCTCGCCGCTCGCGAGGGCGTCCGGGTCGCGGCCCGCCAGGGGCCCCGACCCGCGCGCCCTCCCGACCCGGGCGAGCGCCTCGAGAACTGGCACCCTGAGGCCTCAACGCGCGGCGGTCTCTGCCCCTTCACTATGGAGACAATCCGCCGTCAGTGCTCCTTCCAACCACGGAGGGGGGAGACCGCCCCGCGCTTGGCTCTTGCTTCGGGAGAGAGAATCCTCGAAATTCCTATACTCCAGACGCGTCACCGGGAACGACTCACGCCCCCTCGGGGCGACGGCCGGCCATCGCCGGATCTCGCGCCGAGGGGGAAACGAGCCCGTGGACAGCATCCAGCAAAAAAACGGGCCAATCGACCGAAGAGGCGGGCCTCTGTCATTCGGACCTTTTCAACCCCACTTGGAGTCGTGACGCAACCATGAGCACTCAACCCGCTCCCATCGCCGCCGTCCGCGGCCGAGAGATCCTGGACAGCCGGGGCAACCCGACGGTCGAGGTCGACGTGGTCCTCTCCGACGGGACACTCGGCCGAGCGGCCGTCCCCTCCGGCGCCAGCACCGGTATCTACGAGGCGGTCGAGCTTCGCGACAACGACAAGCGCCGCTACCTGGGCAAGGGCGTCACCCAGGCCGTCACGAACGTCAACACGGCACTGGCGAAGGTCGCCGTCGGCCGCGACCCGAGCGACCAGGTGGGCCTCGACCGCGCCATGATCGAGGCCGACGGGACCGAGAACAAAGGCAAGCTCGGCGCCAACGCGATCCTCGGCGTCTCGCTGGCCGCCGCCAAGGCCGCGGCCGCCGCGCACGGCCTGCCGCTCTACCGCTACCTCGGCGGCAGCAACGCCCGGGTGCTGCCCATCCCCATGGCCAACATCATCAACGGCGGCAAGCACGCCGATAACAAGATCGACTTCCAGGAATTCATGGTGATGCCGATCGGCGCCAAGAGCTTCTCCGACGGCATCCGGATGGTCGCCGAGGTCTTCCACAACCTCAAGAGCGTCCTGAAGAAGGCCGGCCACAACACGTCCGTCGGCGACGAGGGGGGCTTCGCCCCCAACCTCGACAACGAGGAGGCGATCAAGTACATCCTCGACGCCGTCGACAAGGCGGGCTACTCCGCCGGCCGCGACCGCGACTTCGCCATCGCGCTCGACTGCGCCAGCTCCGAGCTGTTCGACGAGGGGGGCAAGAAGGGCTACAAGTTCTGGAAGTCCAACCCCGACCGCCTCTTCAGCAGCCAGGAGATGACCGACCTGTTCGCCTCCTGGGTCGCGAAGTATCCGATCATCTCGATCGAGGACCCGCTCGACCAGGACGACTGGGACGGCTACCGGGCCATCACCCAGGCCCTCGGCGACAAGGTCCAGATCGTCGGCGACGACTTCTTCGTCACCAACCCCAAGCGCCTGGGCGAGGGGATCGCCAAGGGCTGCACCAACAGCATCCTGGTCAAGGTCAACCAGATCGGCACGCTGACCGAGACCTTCGACGCCGTCCAGCTCGCGCAGCGGAACCGCTACACGGCCGTCATCAGCCACCGCTCGGGCGAGACCGAGGACGCCACCATCGCCGACATCGCCGTGGCGACCAACGCCGGCCAGATCAAGACCGGCAGCGCCTCCCGCTCCGACCGGATCGCGAAGTACAACCAGCTCCTGCGGATCGAGGAAGAGCTGGGCCCGAGCGCGATCTACGGCTACGGGATGCGTTGAGGGGGCACCCACGGGACGTCGTGTCGGGTCGCCTCGCGTCGCTCCTCCTCTCTCAACCCTCCCCCACGGGGGGGAGGGTGCCAGAACCAAGCTTTTCGACCAGGTCCGCTGTGCGGATCGAAATCTCCGGTGTCGCCGAGGCTTCGGTCCGCACAGCGGACCCTACTGGCTCCGAACGACCCGGACGGCCTCCGCGAGAGATTATTCTTGCCCGGCCCCGTTCGCCGCCTGGAACCGCTTGATGAGGGTGACCTCGTTGCCCTTGTCGTTGTAGCGGAACTCGTCGACGAGCCCCTTGGCGAGCATGATGCCGAAGCCGCCCTCGCGGATGCCCAGTTCGTTGCGGACGTCGAGGTGGCCGATCGGGTCCTCGTCGGAGGCGGCGTGGGAGAGGGTGCGGGGATTGAAGCCGGGGCCCTGGTCGCGGATGATCAGGGTCACGGCCTTGGGATCGATCCGATAGGTGATCCGCAACACCAGGTCGGCGTTCTTGCGGTGGCCCCACTCGATCGCGTTGCCCCCCATCTCCATGATGGCCTGCTTCAGGTCCTTGATATGCCGCTCGGTCAGGGGGGTGTGGGCGAAGAGGTCGGCCAGCATGTCGCTGAACTGGGCCAGATACGTGAGCTCGCTGCGGATATCGAAGTTGATCTCACCGGTCGTGCCGCGCTG
>JAFANO010000040.1 GCA_019232645.1 Planctomycetaceae bacterium
GGGTGGATTCCCGAAAAGTGTCATGCTGCGATCGTCTCTTCCTGCTCTGAAGTATCAGGTTGCGACGCTGGCGGCTTGATCGGTACACCCGAATTCAACTCCGCTTCGATGTCCGGGGCCTTCCACTGCCAGTGCCGATGGCGGTCCGTCGCCATCGTGGCCTGCACCTGTTCCATCGTCTCCTCCCACCGGCCCGTCAACGCCGCGGAACGCAGCACCAGCATCGCCTCGGCGTTCTCCTCGCGCCAGTAGATCCCATTGCCCTTGAGCCGCAGGTTGATCACCCGACGCATCGCACTCTCGATCGCTCCGCTGCCCAGCGGCCGACCGCGGGACCGGAACCAGTCATAGCGCAGGTGGGATTCGTGCTTCTCCAGAAAAGCGATCTCGGTCCACACACCCGAGTCGGGGGGCTGACCGTCAGCCAGCTCCCTGAGCGTGGCCACCACGGCGCGGCTCCGGCCCGCACGCAACTGGTGACGCAAGGCTTGATACCTCTGTGTCCGCTCGGACTCGGACAACCCCAAGGCCTGCAGGGCCAGACTGACATGGTGCACCGCGTGGTAGAAATCCAGCACCCGCTCGACCCGCTTTGGGTCCAGACCGGCACGGGCGATGACCCAGTCCAACCGGTTCCAGATCCAGCATGCCCCGTCCGAGACGAACGACACGGACTTGGCGCCTGCCGCCCCCAGGCGGTGCAGGTGCATGGCCAGCAGTTCCATCGCGTGGTCCGGACCCTGCAGCGTGCCGTCGATCCAGGGACGTGTCCCCCGGAGCATCCGCCCCTTGCCGTCGCTCTTGTAGAGGATCAACAACTTCGGCTCCCGCCACTCGACGCGGATCTTGCGGCGGTACTTCACGCCCTTGCGTTTCTTGGTCTGGACTTGAGTGCGGATGCGGACCCGGCCGCCATCGACCTGGGCGACGACATGCCGGCCGGCCAACTCTTGGCCGGCCGGGAGCAGGCCGTCGCGAAAGCGTTGCAGGTCACGAGTCCGTGTCGTCAGGACCTCGGCCCCCAACTGGCGGGCCATGCGGTGGACGGTCTTCTCGTCGAGCCTCGGCCCCTGGCTGCGGAGTTCCTCGCGAGCCAGTTCGATCGAGGGGAGCAAGGCGCTCAGGCGGCCCACCCGGCTCTGCAACGCCGGGGTCGCCCCCTTGCGGATGCCCAGGGCGGCCAATTCGGGGTAGCTCCCCGTCCCCTCACGGCCCCGGCCCTTGGCACTGCGTGCCTTGGGGCCGCAATAGATCGTGGCGATCCAGAGGACCAGACCGCCCAGCAGACGGAGCTTCAGCCGCCGCGTCTCCGGGGCACGTCGCGATCGGTTGCCGCCAGCCGCCCCTTTTTCTCGGGCTCGGCCCGATCCTCCGAGATCGTCGCCGCGGCCAGGAGACTGGCGGTCATCTGGTCGGCCAGGTGCCGGAAGCGGTCGTGGATCTCGACTTCGATCTGAGCGAAGCGAGCGGGGTCCTGGTTCAATCGGTCGAGCAACGGCTGGGTCATGTCCTCGATCTGCCGGCTCAGCGCGGTCGTGATCTCGGCCAGCGGAGGGACGACGGGGCCGGTCTGGGACTGGGTGCGGATCTCCATAGTTCGCCTCGCCGGTGCAGGGAGCAAACCGTTCGGAGGCTATGCTAACGAGACCCGCCATCCATCGCCACTTTTTGGGAATCGGCCCTCGGTGATGTACCGCGCGGAGAGCTTGGCGGCGGCCACCAGCGCCGAGTCCCTGATCTTGACCTTGTGGTGGACCTCGTACCGCTCCTTCAGGCCCCGCAAGATGGCGATCGTGTCCTCGACCGACGGCTCGCCGACGAAGACCGGCTGGAACCGCCGCTCCAGCGCCGGGTCCTTCTCGATGTGCTCGCGGTACTCGTCGAGCGTCGTGGCGCCGATGCACCGCAACTCGCCGCGGGCCAGCGCCGGCTTGAGCAGGTTGGCCGCGTCCATCGACCCCTCCGCCTTGCCGGCGCCGACGACCAGGTGCAGCTCGTCGATGAACAGGATGATCCGCCCCTCCGCCTGGGTGACGTCCTTGAGCACCGCCTTGAGCCGGTCCTCGAACTCGCCGCGGAACTTGGTCCCCGCGACCAGCGCCCCCATGTCCAGGGCGATGACCTTGCGGTCCTGGAGGCTCTCGGGGACGTCCCCCGAGACGATCCGCTGCGCCAGGCCCTCGACGATCGCCGTCTTGCCCACCCCCGGCTCGCCGATCAGGACCGGGTTGTTCTTGGTCCGACGCGAGAGGACCTGGATGACTCGCCGGATCTCCGCGTCACGGCCGATGACCGGGTCCATCTTGCCCTGCCGGGCCAGCTCGACCAGGTCCCGACCATAACGCTCCAGTGCCTGATACTTATCCTCGGGGTTCTGGTCGGTGACCCGCTGGCCGCCACGGACCCGCTGTAACGCCTGGAGGATCTCCTTCTCGGTCACCCCCACCGCCTCCAGCACGTCCTGGGCGCGGCTCTTGACCTTGGTCAAGGCCAGCAGCAGGTGCTCGACCGAGACGTACTGGTCCTTCATCCGCTCGGCCTCAGCCTGCGCCTGGTCGAGCACTCGGCCCAGCTCGGGGCTGAGCGTCGCCTCGCCGCCGGTGACCTTGGGCAGCGCATTCAGGCCCTCCTCAGATGCGCGGAGGACCTGTGCCGGGTTGACGCCGAGCTGGCCCAACAGCGACCGGACGACGGTCTGCTCGGGATCCAGCAACGCCGCCAGCAGGTGCATCGGCTCGAGCCGCTGATGCCCACGGTCGCGCGCCAGGCCCTGCGCCTTCTGCACCGCCTCCTGACTCTTGAGCGTTAATTGATCGAAACGAAAGGCCATCTGACCCCCTCGCGGCCCCAGGGCCGACGGAATGGGAATTGTATTTCTCGATTGGGAACGAATCTGCTAATAATACGCGGCTCGTTTCCCAAGGGTTCAACGAAAATCCGCGGAGATTCGCTCGAGTTTCGGGGCATCCGATCGGGCCGGGATCCTTCCTCTCAGGCGGGCGGGCCGGCCAGGATCCTCTCCAGGCAGCGCCGGGGGTTCGGCAGGGGATCGGCCCAGAGCCAGGCGACGTCGAGCCAATATCCCGGGAGGGCCGTCGAGTCGAGTCGTCCCTCGGTCCGTTGCTCCCGCCGATAGCCGTCGCCGACCTGCCGCTCGACGATCACCGTCCGGTCACGCTCGTCGAAGAGCCAGATTTCCGGGATGCCGGACGCCTTGTAGACCGACAGTTTCGGCCCCAGGTCGTGGTTTCGAGTGGATGGCGAGAGGATCTCGATCACGAGGAGGCAGGGCGGCCGGGGCTGGCCCGCCTCCTCGCCGGGACGAACGAAGAGGTCGGGTTCCGGCTGCCACTGATCGCTCAGGCGGAGCACGGCGGGCCCCATCCGGACCGCGCCGCCGCCCCGCTCGCAACGGAAGCCGTCGAGCAGATGGAACAGGAATCCGACCTGGTCCTGATGGCGATCGGTCGCGGGCGAGGGCATGTAGACGATCCCGTCGATGTAATCGCAGTACCGCGACTCGGGTGCATACCGTTCGAAGTCCTCCGGGGTCTGGCCGGCGATCATGACCATGAAATCCCCCCTGAGGGAAGACCGGTCATAGACGTCGCGGGCCGATTCGCCGTCGTGGGTGGTGGCCTCGGCCCGTCCGAGCGGCGCGGGCCGATCCGTGTGAGTGACCATGGCCGCTGCCTCAGAAGAAGGGGGCCTCGGGCCAGTCGGGATAGTCGCGGGCGGCCTGGAAGTGCTTGAACCAGAAGGGGACGTCGCCGACGGTCGTCTCGCCCCGCGCGACATAGGGCTCCCACCAGCCGTCGGAGGGGCGGAGCAGGTTGCCGAAGTCACTGCGGGCTTTGGGCTTTTGAATGATCAAGGCGCTCAGGTCGGGCATGTTCTGCTCGAGACAGGCGGCCTGGAGCGGCTTGAGCAGCTTGGCGGCGATGGTGCGCGGGGTCTCCTTGACACCGACCTCCTTGCAGCGCTGGCAAAAATCATCGTAGGAGACCCAGACGGCCGATCGCCGCTCGCGGGCCGCCTGCGAAAGGTCGCGGGCCAGTCGGACCAGGATCGGGTAGACCGCCCTCGCGCTATCGAGAGACATTGCGTCGGCTCCTCGGGAGCAAGACGCCGCCGGCCTGGCAGCGTCCTGGAGACAACGGCCCGGTTCCGCTCAGTGCCCTCTTTCACAGGGAGATGCAACCGGCAGGGCGGGGCGGGGCTTCCATCCCGCCCCCGCCGCGCGTGTCGTCGGCGACTCACTTCTTCTCTTCGAACTCGACGTCGATGACGTCGTCGGGCTTGCCCGCCTGCCCGCCGTTGCTGGAGGCGGCTGGGCCGGCCGTCGCGCCGGCACCCGTGCCAGCCGCCGCCGCGCCGGAGGCGTAGAGGTGCTCGGCCATCGCCTGGCTGGCGCGTTGCAGGTCCTCGATCGCGCGGTTGATCGCGGCGGGGTCGTCGCCTTTCTTGGCCTCGTTGACCTTCTCGATGGCCGAGCGGACGGCGGACTTGTCGGAGTCGGTCAGCTTGTCCTTGTTCTCGTCCATCAGCTTCTCGAGCTGGTAGACGCGCTGATCGGCGGCGTTACGGGCCTCGGCCAGCTCGCGGCGGCGTTTGTCCTCGGTAGCGTGCGCCTCGGCGTCGCGCTGCATCCGCTCGATCTCCTCCTTGGAGAGGCCGCCGGAGCTCTCGATCTTGATCGTCTGTTCCTTGCCGGTCCCCTTGTCGCGGGCGGTGACGTTGAGGATGCCGTTGGCGTCGATGTTGAAGGTTACCTCGATCTGGGGCGTGCCCATCCGCGCGGGGGGGATGCCCTCGAGGTTGAACTCGCCGAGCAGGCGGTTGTCGGCGGCCATCGGCCGCTCGCCCTGGTAGACCTTGATCGTCACGGCGGTCTGGTTGTCCTCGGCGGTGGTGAACGTCTCCTTCTTCTCGGTGGGGATCGTCGTGTTCCGCTCGACCAGCTTGGTGAAGACGCCCCCCTTGGTCTCGAGGCCGAGCGACAGCGGGGTGACGTCGAGCAGGAGCACGCCCTTGACGTCGCCGGCCAGGACCGCCCCCTGGATGGCCGCGCCGACGGCGACGACCTCGTCGGGGTTGACCCCCTTGTGCGGCTCCTTGCCGAAGATCTCCTTGACGATCTGCTGGACCCGCGGCATCCGGGTCGCGCCGCCGACCAGCACCACCTCATCGATATTGGAGGCTTTCTGCTTGGCGTCCTCTAGGGCCTTCAGGACCGGCCCGCGGAGCCGCTCGAAGAGGTGATCGGTCAGCCGCTCGAACTGGGCACGGCTGATGGTCATCGTCAGGTGCTTGGGGCCGTTCTGGTCGGCCGTGATGAACGGCAGGTTGATGTCCGCCTGGGCCTGGAACGAGAGGTCCTTCTT
>JAFANO010000090.1 GCA_019232645.1 Planctomycetaceae bacterium
GGGACCCTGCGCAACCACCCCGGCGCGCTGAACCCCCGCGTCAAGTCGCTCAACTATCTCAACAACATCATGGCCAAGATCGAGGGGACCAACGCCGGCTGCCTCGAGGCGCTGATGCTCAACCACAAAGGGGAGGTGGCCGAGTGCACCGGCGACAACATCTTCGTCGTGCGGCGGGGCGAGCTGCACACACCCCCGCTCGACGCCGGGATCCTCGAGGGGATCACCCGCGACGCGGTCATCGAGCTGGCCCGAGGCTCCGAGATCGCGGTGTACGAGCGGGCGATGGATCGCCACGACATCTACACGGCCGACGAGTGCTTCCTGACCGGGACAGCCGCCGAGGTCATCCCGGTCGTCGAATGCGACGGCCGCGCCATCGGCACGGGTAAGCCCGGCCCGATCACCCGCGACCTGCTCGAGAAGTTCCACAGGCTCGTCCGTGCCGAGTCCTGAGGGTCCATGACCGACCGACGGGGATGACGCGACCGTGATCGAGATCCGGACGATCCTGGCGCCGACCGACTTCAGCCCCCACGCCGAGAAGGCCGTGCGCTACGCCTGCGGCTTGGCCGAGCGGTTCGAGGCGGAACTGCACCTGCTCCACGTCCTGTCCGACATCGTCCCGACCGGCCCCGACCCGATGCTCGCGTCGGTCCTGCCGCCCGAGTACTACAAGGAGAGCGAGGAGCAGTCGCGCCAGACGCTGTCGAAGTTGCTCGCCCCTTCCTGGGGCCGCCCCAGGAGCGTCGTGACCGCGGTCCGCTGGGGGACCCCGGTCGAGGAGATCGTCGCCTATGCCAGGGCAGCCTCCGTCGACCTGATCGTGATCGCCACCCATGGCCGGACCGGCCTCAGCCACGTGCTGCTCGGCTCGGTCGCCGAACGGATGATCCGCGAGGCCCCCTGCCCGACCCTGACGATACGGTCTCGTGACTGAGGAGCCGCGCCGTGCCTGAACCACTCCCCGGACGCCGGGTCGTCTATCAAGGCCGGAAGATCGACCTCGCCTTGCAAGCGGTGCGGCTCCCCGACGGTTCCACCGCGGAGCGCGAAGTGGTCGTGCACCGCGGGGCGGTGGCGCTGGTGCCGATGGTCGACGCCGAGCACGTCTGCCTGGTCCGGAACCGCCGCTACGCCGTGGACGCGACCCTGCTCGAGGTCCCGGCAGGGACGATCGACCGCGGCGAGTCGCCCGACGAGACCGCCGCGAGGGAGCTGACCGAGGAGACCGGCTACCGGGCGGGCCGGATCGTCCGCGTGGCCGAATGGTTCGTCTCGCCCGGCGTGATGAGCGAGCGGATGTTCCTCTACCTCTGCCACGAGCTCACGCCGGGGCCCACGCGCCACCAGCCCGGCGAGATGCTCGAGCCGCTCATCGTCGCCTGGCCCGAGGCCGTCCGGATGGTCCACGACGGCCGGATCGAGGACGCCAAGACGATGCTGGCCCTCCTCTTGTGCGACCGGCTCCGAGGACAGGAGGGCCGATGACAGATCCCCTCCCCCATCACCGGACGAAGGGGAAGTGGCTGGGCACCAGCACCGCGTCCTGGATGCTGTCGCCGGGCTCGGGCCTGTGCCGGGCGTTGAGGAAGAGGTCGTCGTCCTGAGGGCCGACGTATCGAGTGGAGTGCCAGCGGACGTGTCCGTCGGAATAGAGAACGTTCTGGCCCCGCTCGCCGTGGTTGGGACTGTTCCCCTCCAGGATCCGGAAGCCCTCGTGCGGCGGCTGGTCGGCCAGCAGCGGCAGGCTCGTCGAGAGCCGGGCAGGGATTGCTCGGGGATGGCCCGACCCGTCCCGGCATCCGAGGTTGTAGGCATAGTCGCAGCGGAGCACGCGGGAGACGCAGCCGGGGCTCTTGTGCTGGAGCTCGCAGAGCGTGTTGACGCTGGGTAACCCCGCGGCGCGTGCGTGCATCCCGTTGCACGGGCAGTCGAGCGTCGCCGGGTCGGTCAGCAGGCCCTGGTCGCGGAGCAGGATCGCGAAGCAGCCCGACGCCGCGTCCGGGTGATCGGGCGGCGCGTAGGGAAAGTGGTGGTGCTGGATGGCGTATTGCGCCAGGCTGACGCCGAGCTGCCGCAGGTTGAGCCCGCAGCCGGCCTGGTCCATCCGCATCTTCGAGCAACGCACGGCGGGCACGAGCGTCAGCAGGCTCGCCAGCAGGACCCCCGCAGCGACCGCGAGGTCGGTCCAGCGAAAGGGGACGCTGGCCGGCATGAAATCGAGCATGGTGCGGCGACGCAGGCGACGCGCCTCATCGACCTGCGCGATGGTCAGCAGGGCCAGGCCCTCGGGAGGTTCGAGCGTCGCCTTCGCGTCGCCGTCGTCGAGCAGTTGGTGCACCGCGCGGCCGAGCCGGTCGAGGGCCTCGGCCAGGGCGGGGTCGTCGGCGATCTCTCGCTCGGCCTGGTCGCGATCGGGGCCCTCGAGGCGACCCAGGGCGTAATCTAGCATGTCCGAGGCGTTCATGGCTTAATCACTTCCCTCACGATTCGCCGCCTGGGCCATCTGCTGGAGCTTGGCCAGCGCGGCGTGCAACCGTGACTTCACGGTGCCGACCGGGATCTTGAGGATTTCGGCGATCTCGCGATACTTCAGGTCCTGATGATAGGCCAGGATCAGGGTCTGGCGAAGGGTCTCGGGCAGCCGGGCCACGCTGGCGCGGACCCATTCGGCCCGCTCCTGGCCCTGCAGCTCCGCCAGGGGGCCCGATTCGCCGCTGACGAGCAGGTCGACCAAGTTCCCCGCGTCGGGCTCGCCCGAGTTGACCCGCTGGTCGAGGCTGAGGGTCGGGTGCCGGCCCACCTTGCGCAGCGCGTCGACCGCCTGGTGGGTGGCGATCGAGTAGAGCCAGGGGCGGACGGGCCGCCCGTCCTCGTACAGGCCCCGCTTCAGGTGGACCTGCAGGAACGTGTTCTGGAACACGTCCTCGGCCAGCGCCTGGTCGCCGAGATAGCGGGCCAGATAGCGATAGAGCTCGCGCTGATAGCGATGCACCAGCGCGTTGAAATCCTCGACCCGGCCGGTGTCACGGTAGCGGCTCATCAGAGCCTCATCCGACGACTGGGCCAGGTCTTCCGCCGCATCGGTGCCAAGCGCCTTCATCATGGCTACGTACCGCCACGGCGGAAAGTTCGAGATCGCGGCCGGAATCTTTCAGCCTCGCCCGGTCGGAGGATCCGGCCCGGACACGCGCAAGCCTTTGTCCAACCCAGTGTAAGTCCCGGCCCGGGCGTGTCAACTCGGCCATCAAACCCCGCGACAGGCCGCGAACCCCGGCGATCCTACCCCACGAGGCGTTCCCCACCGTCGCCGACCACGTAATCCCCGAGGCGTCCCGCGGGTCGCACGATGCAATTGCCGCGCGACAGGCCCCTTGACGTCCCGAGGGAGGAAAGCGGATCCAACCCGCCCCGAATGAATGGACACCGCGACTCTCCCACCCGATGATATTTCCAGGGGGTAAGGGGGTTTTGCACGGTGCCCGATGTCTTCGGCCCCGATCGATGCGCGCCCCCACGTCGAGGAGACGCGCGGGGACAGTGTGCGAGACCAGGTGGAACGGGAGCGCTCTTCCCCCTTCTCCCGCGATAGGGCCTACACGGGGGACTTTCCCGCCGTGGTCCGGGACGA
>JAFANO010000141.1 GCA_019232645.1 Planctomycetaceae bacterium
GTGCTTCTCGCGCCACTGGCCCTCGAACTCCGCCGGGGTCAAGTACCCCAGCGACGAGTGGATCCGCTTGCGATTGTAGACCTCGTCGAGGAACCGTCCCAGGCCCCTCAACGCGTCGTCGAAGTCCTCGTACTCCGAGAGATCGACCTCCTCTTCCTTGATCGTCCTCATCAATCTCTCGGCATATCCATTCTCTTCTGGTTCGCCCACGCTCGCCATGCTGATCCGCACCTCGCGGCGGATCAGCAGCTCGACGTAGGCCGTCGCGGCATACTGCACCCCCTGGTCGGAATGATGGATCTCCGGGCGGCCCTGCGCGTACGCCCGCCTCAGGGCCGTAAGCGTCAACTCTTGGTCCAGCCCACGCCCCAGGTGCCAGCCCCGGATGCAGCGGGTGAAGACGTCCATCAACACCGATAAATAAACGAACTCTTTCCGCAATCGGATGTAGGTGATGTCCGCCACCCAGACCTCGTCGGGACGCGTCACGTCCAGGCCCTCGACGAGGTTCGGATACCGCGGGTAGGCGTGGCCGCTGTCGGTCGTCCGGGGCCGCTTCTCCGGGGCCTTCCCCACGATCCCCAGTTCGTGCATCAGCCGCCGCACCCGCTTGGCGTTGACCGCGTGGCCCTCCCGCTGGAGTTGCTTGGTCAGCCGGCGATAGCCGTAGGTCGGCCACTGGCCGGCCACCGCGATCAGGGCGTCACGCAGCGGCCGGTCCGCGCCCGGCCGGGGCTCGTAGTACGCACTGCTGCGCGGCACGCCCAGCACCGCACAGAGCTTGTTGACCGGGAATTGATCACGCAACAATAACATCATCTCTCGTTTCTCGTCGAGAGTGAGGCCAGCCTGCTCGAGGCTTTTTTTAGGATCTCGTTCTCCAGGGTCATCCGCCCCAGGACCTGCTCCAACTCGGCGATCCGCGCCTGCTCGGCCGAGCGTGCGGTGTCGCTGTCGAAGACCAGGTGGGCCCGCTCCAGGAAGGTGCTCTTCCACAAGGCCAGAAGGTTCGGGCTGAGCCCGTGCTTGCGGCAGGCCTCCGCCTGGGACTGGACACCCGTCAGGATGTCGAGCACCACCCGCGTCTTGAACTCCGGAGTGAACTGCCGTCGCTTCCGCATGCCGATACGCCCTCCGACTGGACCAGCCCCTCTATTATGCACCTGTCCAGTTTTCGGGGCGCACTACATGACGATCCAGGCAATTTATTTTTGCACAGCGCCCAACGCGGCAAAGCCGCAACCAAATAGGATGAGCAAGACAGGCGTTCTTCCGCCAGAATGGGGTTTGCTCAGGCCCCCTTCCAGAGGAGAACGCCATGAAGACGCTGTCGCGCTTCCTCATCAAGTTTACCAGCTTGATCGTCGCCGTGCTCTCCTGTTTTGACCGCGTCATCTTCAAGGGGCATCTGGCCTTGGCCGCTCCTTGCGAACTCGAGGACTTCGTCGATCGGGTCCTGAAAGTGCGCCGCAGCGATCTCCTGAAAACCCTCGCGCCCCAAGACGCTGACCGCTTGGTCCAACAGGCCCAGGACTGGGCGCAGACGGCCGGCCGCGCCTCCGAATCGCGCACCGGCCAGTTCCGCAAGGACCAGTGGGCCCAAGACCTCATCCGCGATCAGGGCCTCTCCGAGGGACTCGTCGGCATCCTCTGCACTCAAGAGACCTGTCCCTCCTTCGCCCTTGTGCCTGGCCCCCAACGGCCCCAGTTCGTCAGTCGAAACCGGCAGCAACGGGTCCTCTATGACCCTTTCCTCGATCCCCAGTTCGGCCTGATCCACGTCCGCGTGCAGACCTGGCTCCCGTTCCCTGTCCAGGTCTCCGTCAATGGTCATGAAGGGCTGGCCCAGCAGATGGTGCAGAAGGAACTGGGCTTCGTGCCGCAGCATAACGCGTTCACCCAGCTCGACGACCCGGCTCAGGCCCAACGCCTGGCCGATCGCTTCGCCCAGCTCGACTGGCCGAAGATCCTCGACCGGTGGGCACAGCAGGTCAACCCCTTGCTCGGCGAACTGTTCCCCGGCTACCCCGTGCATTGGGTCGTCGATCAAGCCGAGTACGCCACCGACTTGCTGTTCCAGAGTCGTACGGCATGGGCCGGCTTGGACCGCGCGCTGGTGGATGATGCGGTGCGGACGGTTAGCCCCAAGGACATCCTGGGCTTCCTGGGCCGCAAATGGGATCGCCGCTTCGACGGTGAAGTGCACACCCAGTCCGAAGATGAGCGCTGGTTCGGCACCCGGATCAAGCACCGGATGACGACCAACTGGCTGAAGATGGACGACAAGTTCGGCGTGATCCTTCGGGTGGAAACGGTCATCAACAGCCCGAAGGAGTTCCGGGTCTTTCGCACGCAACCGCATCGCGACGGGACTTCCTCGG
>JAFANO010000159.1 GCA_019232645.1 Planctomycetaceae bacterium
GACTCTGACAGCGGTCCTCGTGGCTCAATCCCATGATGCGCAAGTGCGGAGATGACCGTGCGTTCGCCTGTGGCGCGGAAGGCCCCGAGGGCCAGGATCTGAGCGTTGGCCAGGACGCGGTCGAAGAACAGTGGAGCGAAGGCCGCCGAGAGGGCTATCATCTCCGTTGGCAACGGCATGAGGGTCGTCTCCCCGATGCGACCGATTTTTCAATAAGCCATCCATCATGTGAGGCGATCCCGGAATTTGCCAGTCACCTTGACCAAATTCGAGTCCCGGCACCCCCCAATACGATGAAAAGTCACATAAAGGGGGGAGGGGACCAGACAAGATCAACAGACTCATGTCCGAGGATGCCACAGTAATGACTTCGCATCGAATGATCGCGCCGGGGCTCCTAGGTTTGCTGGCACTGGGATCAGGGACGGAGGCGGCCGGGCCCCGGCCGAACATCGTGCTGATCCTGGCCGACGACCTAGGTTGGGGCGACGTCTCCTTCAACGGCCGGACCGAGTGGACGACTCCGAATCTCGACCGGATGGGGACGCGGGGCATCATCTTCAAGCGGTTCTACACCGCCGCCGTTACCTGCGCCCCGAGCCGCGCCGCGCTGATGACCGGCAGGGCGACGATCCACAACGGCGTCACTCGCAACGACGACGACCTGCCCGCGCGCGAGGTGACGATCGCCGAGGCGCTCAAGGCGCAGGGCTACGCCACCGCGCTCTTCGGCAAGTGGCACCACGGCAAGGCCAGGGACAAGGACGGCCCCGCGGCCTACGTTCACCCGATGGACCAGGGGTTCGACGAGTTCTTCGGGTTCACCGACGCCGTGCACGCCCTGGAGAAGTTTCCCAAGACCCTCTGGAACGGCCGCGCGCAGGAGCCCGTCTCGGGATACTCCGACGACCTGTTCACCGACCATGCCGTCGACTTCCTGAAGCGGCATCAGGGCGGGCCGTTCTTCCTCTACATCCCTTATACCAGTAGTCACTACAACATCGAGGTCCCCGACGACGAGCTCGCGCGGCACCGGGGCAAGTTCCCCGAGCGAGATTCGGCCTGGCCGGTGAACGCGACCTACGCGGCGATGGTCACGCGGCTCGACCGGAACGTCGGCCGGGTCCTGGCCGCGCTCGACGAGCTGGGTCTGGCCGAGAAGACGCTGGTCCTCTTCACCAGCGACCACGGCGCGACGTTCGAGGCGGGCAACCTGGGGGCGAGCAACTTCCACGACAGCAATCGGCCGTTCCGGGGCCAGAAGCGGACCCTCTGGGAGGGCGGGATCCGCGTCCCGGCGATCGCCCGCTGGCCGGGGCACGTCCCCGCCGGGGCCGTCTCGGACGACGTCACCCACATGACCGACCTCTTCCCGACCATCCTCGGGGCCGTCGGGGCCGAGCCCGACCCGGCCTGGCGGATCGACGGCCTGGACCTCGGGCCGGTCTGGACGGGGACGGCGACGGCCCCCGAGCGGACCTTGTTCTGGGAGTGGCGGAGCGAGGGCGCGCACCAGCTCGCCGCCATGCGGGGCCGCTTCAAGCTCGTCATCACCGGCGACGAACGGCCCGAGCTGTTCGACATCGAGGCCGATCCCGCCGAGCGCCGCAACGTCATCGCCGAGCACCCGGAGCTCGCCCGCGACCTGCGGCGGGCACTCCAGGCCTGGCTGGCGACCGAGGTCGCGCACTGTCGGCGGGCGTGCCGGCCACTCGCCGGGACCGCGCCCAACGGCCAGGACCTCCAGCTCAGGGACGCGATCAAGCTCGACGAGGCGGCCAGGCCCCACAAGACGATTGACTGGGTCCACTTCACCTGCCCGAACGGCGACGCGGCACCCGACAACCTGGGCATCAACACCTTCGAGGGGGACGACTCGGCCAAGATCTGCAGCGGCGGCCCCGGCGACGGGCGGCCTACCAAGTGCAAGGTGGGCGACGACGGCCCCCCGAACATGATCGTCCGGAAGCGCGAGAAGGACTGATCGCCCCCCCGCACCGGCCTCCTCAAACGCACCGATCTCCGAGCCAGGACAGACTCGCCCCTCGCCTCTCGCCCCTCGTCCCTCGGATCCGCACCGGCCTCCTCAAACGCACCGATCTCCGAGCCTCCGCCCGGGGACCGGTGCGTCCCTCATCCCCGACGCGCCCGGAATGCAAGAGGAGGGACTCGAACTCTCATACCATAATCACCGGGCTTTCGCCCGCGGATCCCACGCCACTTCAGTGGCAGTGGAAGAGCAATTTTCGACTTATGTCGTTCCTTGACTAACAGCGAGAAATCGACTGCAATCGGTGGGATGAAACTCACCGTACGGACCCAGTTGTCGCCGGACGCCGAGACCGAGCCCAAGCGGAAGGCCCTCGTGGAAGCGTTCAACCAGGCCGCAAATCGGGTCGCCGGTGAATGTTTCGAGAGGAAGACGGCCGACATCTACGGGGCCCGCCCCTTCGCGTACAGGGAAGTCCATGAACGGTTCGGCTTGTCGAGCCAGATGGCCCAACATGCGATCAAGGTCGCCTGCGACGCCTACCGGAGGGACAAATCGATCTGTCCCAGCTTTCTTGAGCATGTGGCCGTCGTGTACGACCGGCACACGATGAACTTCAAGGGCGTCGACCGCGTGAGCCTGCTCGTGCTCGGCGGTCGAGTGGTCGTCCCCTTCGTCATGGGGAAGTACCAGGCCGAGCAGTTCGCCCGATCCAAGGGCGAAGCGACCACGAGCGACGGCGAATGGCATTCCGGCAAGGATGTCGAAGACGTCCGTCGCAAGGACAACCTCCAGCGGAAGGGGACCACCGGGGCCAAGAAGAAGCTGCGCCGAGCCTCCAAGACGGAGGCCCGGTTCCACCGCATTTCTGCGGCTGTAGAATTTGGGGACAAAAGGCCCGAGCGTCGGAAACGTGGATTGCATCGCCTCGGCGCCCCGGAGTACCCTGGAGGGGCCTCGGTGGAGGAGAGGCCCACGCGGGGACGCGACCCGAGCGCGACCCAGGGGCCAAGACCGGAGGGGGCGGCAGGATGCCTCCCCACGGCATACTGGGATTGATCAGGGCGTGATAACTCCACTCACAAATCTTGTATCCATCGTCGAACTTAAGGGGCAAAGCCGTTCTTCCCATCTCCGCTGAGCCAACCCAGGTGGCCAAGGCGTCGCACGACAAGTCTTGGAGGGTGAACCACAAGAAGGCCAAATTTCTGCGGCTGTGGAACGAGTCCTACAGCAGCAATGATTCTCAGGGCGCACCGCGTTCTCCTCAAAAACCAGGAGCCGGGAGGCGGGACGGCAGTGGCCCATCCCAGGCCAGCCGAGGGGGGAGCCGACGCAATTTTTTTGTAGAATAGCAGCTTAAGATTTGTGAAAATAACTAATTGTTTATAATTATACATATGTGTCGAGTTGCATAACCGCCGGTGTAGCGGCGTGACCGATTTCCAAACCGGGTCCTCGTGCTGTAATGCGACATAATTTAATTATCTATTATATATAGACAAATTTCCAAATTAAGGCATAGAGACAACAATGACATGTACATCAGCAGTATTGCAGCCGTTCTGATCCTCCTCTCGGCTTGGCACTGCCTGGCCGAGGGATCGGCGCTGGGCGCGCCACCCGCAAGCGGCAACCCGGCGGTCAACCCCGCCCCCACCCCGGCGCCCCAGGCAGCCACCCCTGTCCCAACCTCCGACCCCGGCAACACCGGCAACTGGACGCTCAACCCGGCCTTGAGCGATAATTTCGACGCGGGCACGCTCGAC
The DNA here is from genome assembly GCA_019232645.1 of Planctomycetaceae bacterium. Lineage (GTDB taxonomy): Bacteria > Planctomycetota > Planctomycetia > Isosphaerales > Isosphaeraceae > JAFANO01. Next base: position 3,760 of record JAFANO010000159.1, read on the forward strand.
ACCACCAAGTGGCAGTTGAAGGGGATTGGCTGGGACGGCAGGCAGCCAAGTTTCTTCCTCCCGGCCAACGTCACCGTAGGTGGCGGCAACCTCCAACTGACCATGCGGCGCGACCCGAACAACGCCACCATCCCGCGATGGGCACAGCAGCAGGGGTACAATGGGTACACGGCCGCCGAGGTCAACAGCATCGCACCAGCCCCATACGGCTACTACGAGGCCAGGATCAAGGCGATGAACTCCTCCGGGTCTACCGCCTTCTGGCTCGCCGGGTCGCGGGGCCAGTACAAGATCGAGATCGACGTTGTCGAGATCACCGCCAAACTGAACGGCGGCACGGGCCCGGCCAACGACGTCTTCATGAGTGCCCACCTCTGGGCCGCTCCTGGCATGCCCGACAACGGGACGGATCATGCTCCCAATGTAGGTATTGACCCGACCACCGATTGGTCCGGTGGGTGGAATGCCGCCGCCGACTATCACATCTATGGGCTAGACTGGAACGCCAACACCATCACTTGGTATGTCGATGGTGTCCAACGCCGTCAGATCGAGAACACCAACTGGACCGTGCCTGTGCCGATTATCTTCGACACCGAAATCTTCACGGGCTGGTTCGGACTGCCGGCGGACAGCGACCTGCCCTCAACGATCTACGTAGACTACGTGCGCGCCTGGACAAAGGGCTCCGGGCCGGTCCTCAAGACTCCCGTCATCACGCCCCGCATCGGCGTCAGCGTGCCGGTCGGTACCCCACTCTCGAACCTAGCCACCGCCGACGTCCCCGGCACATTCACCTACAGCCCTGCGGTAGCCCAGCAAGCCGGGCCACTACAGGTCACGGCCAATTTCATACCGGCCGACACTGGATCCTACACGACCGCCTCCGCAACGGTGTCGATCACGGTCAAAAAACGTCGCCGACCCTAGTTCTCCAGCGGAAGACAATCTTGGTTTTACCGGAATTCTTCGCAAACCTGGAGGTTCGTCCTTGAAGGACGGATCGGTTCGTCGTCGGCTCATAGGCTCGTAGGGAGACACCCTCCATGACCGAGGACGAAGTGCGCGCCGCGGCCAAGCGTCTGGTCCAGTTCCACCAACGATTCGCTCCCCTCTTCGGAAGGAGCAAGCCCAGGACCAAGCCTCTACCTCGGACATTGGGCTGATGGTCTGCCCTGAACGCAAGAGCATCGAGCCGATCGCCCTGATGGCTGGTCGTGCAGAGCCGTCTGGGCGCCATCGGTCCGTTGGCGTTCGAGTTCGCCGCGGTGCGGGCGTGGGCGGGGTGCGTCACGGCGAAGCCGGCCAGCTGATCGGGTTGCTGGTGCGGCGGACGTTGGAGCCTGTGCCCGAGATCAAGTACTCCGCCAGCAATGACAACATATCGACATCACAGGAGATGATGGCGCATATTGAATGTGCACACGACATGAGTTCGGGGGTATTTCGAGGACGCCAAGAGCTACCTGGGCACGGCGCATCCACCTCAGCGGGAGACATCGGAAAATGCGGTTCCTGACGCAATCTGTCGGAGTCTATCGGCAGGAGTGCGAGAGGAGGGACTCGAACCCTCACCCCTTGCGGGACAGGAACCTAAATCCTGCGCGTCTGCCAGTTCCGCCACTCTCGCAATGATGATCCCGCAAGGGGTTGACATCGATGACCTTGCGGCGCCCTTCTCGAGGTGACTCGGCTTTGCCCCTCACGCAGCGGTCCGGTCTTTCGGAGTTCCACGCTCCTGCGGACATCTTATGGAGCGAGCATTCGACGATTTCTCGAGAGGGCGTTTCATCTGATCCATAGAATGGAGCGGAGTTCCGTGGCGATGAGCGGCCCTGGGGCCAGTGAGCAACTCCAGGATACCAACTCCGCGCGGGCTGGTCCGCTCATTTTGTCCCATCTACGACTCCTGTAAAAGTCCGAAAGTCCAGCTTGAGCGTCGTTATGAACATTGATTGAGGTGCAACCCGTTGAGCTGCGACTTTTCTGTTCTACATATAATTTATTAATGTTAATCACAATGGCAGCCAAATGGGCTGCACCCGATTGATTTGTAATCTTGCGAAGCGCGCCTTGCAAGGGGCGGCCGCTCGTCAGCTCATAAATCGCGACGGGGGGGCCGTGCTCGACTTCGAGCCGCGCAGCCTCGTCGAGCACCCCGAGCCACTGACCGGCCTCGAGGGTCGCCCGTCCCACGGAAGTGGCTCGCGCCGAACGGACCTCGTTTCGCCCCACACAGGACTGATCGATCCACGTTTATTGCACAGGGGCTTGCGGTCTCTTCTGATGCCCATTATTATCTATCCATCATGATATTGCCCAGAGTGGGCAAGCTCGGACAGGGTCATGGGTGCTCCGCTCCGCGGATGATTGCCCATGCGGGGGTTTTCTCCGCGCCTTTGCATCGTTGACAGGCCGACGGTCCTGGAAAACCGGCCCCCCGATCGTCCGGGGGAGACGCCCCGGGATCCCTGGCCCCGGGAGGATGAACGTCCCATGTCGTCTCGAACCACGTTCCGGGTTGTCATCTCATTGGCCCTCCTGATCCTGGCTGGGGCCATCCCTGGCCTGAACGGTGGGACGGGGCTCGGCCTGGCTCGCGCCCAGGTCGGTACCGAGCCCGGCTCCCGACCGGGACCGCAAAACCCGCTCTCGGCCGTGTCCCGACCTGATGCGGCCAACGTGAGCCCACGGGGCCAATCCGAGGACGAGGAAGCGATCCGCGCAGTCGATGAGGCGTTCGTCCGCGGCTACAACAAGGGCGACAGCAAGGCCCTGGCCGCCTTGTTCACCGAGGACGCGGAGGTCGTCGAGGCGGACGGCGCCCGCTATCGGGGCCATGACCCGATCGAGCAGGGTCTCGCCGACACGTTCGCCGCCAGCAAGGGGGCCAAGATCGCGTTCGAGATCGAGGCGATCCGGTTCCTGAGCCCCGACGTCGCCGAGGAGGAGGGCCGGTCCGTCGTCACGCCGGAGGAGGGGGCGCCGGTGTCGCGCCTCTACACGGTGCTCTACGTCAAGCGCGACGGCCGCTGGTTCATCTCCGGCGTCCGCGAGGAGCCCGACCCGCTGGTCCGCCCGCACGACCGGCTCAAGGACCTCGAATGGATGGTCGGCGAGTGGGTCGATGAGAGGCCCGATTCCGTCGTCCGGGTCGACTGCCACTGGTCCGAGGACGGGAACTTCCTGATCCGGTCGTTCACGGTCAAGCGGCAGGGCAAGCCGGTGATGACCGTCACCCAGCGCGTCGGCTGGGACCCGCTGGCCAAGCAACTCCGGTCCTGGGAGTTCGACTCCGAGGGGGGCTTCGGCGAGGGCCGATGGAGCCGCGACGGCGACCGCTGGGTCGTCAAGTACACGGGCGTCCGGCCCGAAGGGACGACCGCCTCATCCACCAACGTCACCTCCCGAGAGCGCCCCGACCTGGTTCGCTGGGTCTCGACCGACCGGATCATCGGCGACGAATCCGTCCCCGAAGAAGTCGCCTACGTGCTGGTCCGCGTCCCGCCCGCGCCGAGCCCGAAGTCGAAAGGCCACGCGACATCCCACACGTCCCCGAACACCGAGAGGAGCCCGCGATGACCCGCAAGATGATGAGCGTCGCGTTGAGTGCGTCCCTGGCATTGTCCCTCCCCGGCGGGACGCTGTTCGCCCGCGGCTTCGGAGGCGGCGGATTCCGCGGGGGTGGGTTCGGTGGCTTCCACGGGGGCGGTTACGGCGGCTTCCACGGAGGTGAGTACGGCGGCATGCACTACGGCGACATGTCATCATATGGCAGGACTTCCTCGTTCAGCTCGTATGGGCATGGCGAGGGCATGAGCTACGGGAGCCGAGGGGCCGCCGAAGGGATGTACGGGGGCCAGATCCGGTATGGTTCCCGCTCGGGTTCGTACGAGACGGCGCGGGGCGGGACCATCAACTACGGCGCCGCGGGGATGGGTGCCCGGGGCCCGGGAGGCGCCGAGGCCGGGCGCGGCGTCTACGGGATCTCGGGCACGACGGCGGGGGGCCGGAGCTATTCGGACGTCGGTCGCGTCGGCGGGGCCGCCGGGCCGGGCGGCAATGCCGTGGGCGGCCGTGAGAACATCGGGGCCGTCTCGGGGCCGCGCGGGACCGCTGTCGGGGGCTCGCGGACCATCGGCGGCGTCGGCCGGGAGGGCGCGTTCGGGGCGACCGAGCGCGGCGGGGTCGCGGCCGGCGCGGGGGGGGTCGTGGCCGGCGGGTCGCGCGCCGGCATGGCAGTCGGCCCCGGCGGGGCCGTGGCCGGGCGGGGATCTTACGGCGCCGCCGCGTACCGGCCCTACGGGTACAACGCCTACGGCGCGTATCACCAGGGCTGGGTCCACGGCTACTGGAACGGCCAAAACAGCGCGGCCTGGGGGTGGCGCAACCCGTACTGGGGGGCCTGGGGCATGGGCCTCGGCATGGGCCTGGGCTGGGGCCTGGCGTCCTGGGGCTTCGGCTCGGCCCTCTACGGGATGGGCTACATGCCGTACTCCAACCCCTATTACGGCTACGGCGCGACCACAGTCGTGGCCGGTCAGCCGGTCGTGGCCGCTCCCTACAACTACTCCCAGCCGATCGACACTGTGAGCGCGCCCGCGGACGACTCGGTCACCAACCCGGCGCTGGCCTTGTTCGACGCTGGCCGCGCGTCGTTCCAGCAGGGGAACTATGCCGACGCCCTGCAACAGACCAACGACGCCCTGGCGAAGCTCCCCAACGATACGACCCTGCACGAGTTCCGCGCGCTCTGCCTGTTCGCGCTGGGGCGCTACGACGAGGCCGCCGCGACCCTCTACGCCGTGCTCTCGGTCGGCCCCGGCTGGGACTGGACGACGCTCATCGGCCTCTATCCCAGCGTCGATGTCTACACCGCCCAGCTCCGCGCCCTCGAGGACTACTGCTCCAGCCATCCCGATTCGGCCAGCGGCCGCTTCGTGCTCGTCTACCACTACCTGACCGAGGGCCACACCGAGGCGGCCGTCGATATCCTCAAGCAGGTGGTCGCGCTGAAGCCCGGCGATACCCTCTCGGCGAAGCTGCTCCGGCAGCTCGACCTGTCGAAGGACCAGCCCGCACCGGCCGCCATCGCCGCCACCACTGCCCCCGCCCCGACCGACACGACCCCGCCGCCAGGCGCCTCGATCGCCGGGACCTGGGGCGCGCAGCCGACGGCCGACACCGCGATCGCCCTGACCGTGCAGCCCGGCGGGGAGTTCTCCTGGCAGGTCACCCGGAAGGGCCAGACGCAGCAGTTCGCCGGCGCCTCCACCTACGGCGACGGGATCCTCACGCTGGCCCAGGACAAGGGCCCCGTCTTGGTCGGTCGCGTGGGATGGAAGGACGCGGACCACATGACGTTCCGGATCGTCGGCGACGGCCCGGACGACCCGGGGCTGAGCTTCTCGAAGTGAGGGGAGCGGTCGACGGAGCTCGCTCCGCACCGCAGCACGCGCTTCATTCATGGGCCCGCGGATGCTGTCCGATCCCCTCCCTCCCCCCTTGCGGGAGTGGTTGGGGTCTCGTCTTCGAAAGCCCAGCCACTCGACCGCGTGTCGATGGTCTCAAAGTGTTCTCCTATGTTGAGGATCTCAGCGATGAGCAAAGGTTTCGAACGTCCCCTCGTCGCGGAGCTGCGTCACGAGCTAAACGCCCTCCGTGGCAACTGGTTCTGGTTCGTGATGCTGGGCATCGCGCTGGTCGTCCTGGGCGCCATCGCGCTGGGCTCGGTGGTAATCGCCTCGCTGGCCACTGCCGTGGCGATCGGCATGCTGATCTTCCTGGGCGGCGTGGCTGAGACGCTCGGCGCGTTCTGGTGCCGGGGCTGGAGCGGGTTCTTCTTCCACCTGCTCTCCGGGGTGTTGTCGATCGTCATCGGGGTCATATTCCTCAGGGCTCCGGTCGGCGCCCTGCTCGCGCTGACGCTGCTCGTGGCGAGCTTCCTGATGGTCGGGGGCATCTTCAAGATCGTCGCGGCGGTGAGCTACCGGTTCGCGGCCTGGGGCTGGCCGCTGGTGAGCGGGATCGTCGACCTGATCCTCGGGGTGCTGATCTGGCAGGAGTGGCCAGCATCGGCGCTGTGGGTGATCGGGTTGTTCGTAGGGATCAATCTGGTGTTCCGCGGGTTCAACTGGATCGGTCTCGGCCTGTCACTGCGAGCGCTTCCCCGCCCCGCAACACCATGAGACCGAGGCCTGAGAAGAAGGCCAGGCTTCTCAGGACTGTCCGCAGGAGAGCGACTTTGAGAGACGTGTTCTCCCCACCGGGCATGATGCCCTGCCTGCTCGGAGCGGTCCTCTGGGTCTGCCCCTTGGTCCTCGCGTGCCAGGATGTGACCCCGAAGGAGCGGAGGGGCGAGAGCACCGCCGCCCGGTCGACGGCCCCATCCGTCGATCCCCGGTTCCGCTCCCCGCGGGCGACCGTACGGACCTTCCTGATCGCGATGAACCTGACCGAGGACGACCCGCACAGGATCGTGGAGGCCGCCGCCTGCCTCGACCTCTCGGGAATCCCGACCGATCGGCGCGACGGCGGCCGGTACGCGTTCGAGCTGGAGTTCATCCTGCGGTCGATCAACATCCCGACCTGGGTGATCCCGGACGTCTCGGATGGCCCGGATTGCGAGATCGGCGAGAACAAGGACATCAAGCTCAGGTTGCACCGGATGGCGGATGGGCGCTGGCTATTCGACAGCAAGACACTCCAGGACCTGCCGAGGATGCGGCTGTTCCTCTGGCAACGGGCCCTCGCGGCAGGCCAGGGAAAAGAAGCCAGCGACGTGCCGGCCGATTTCCGGTCACCCTACGCGATGTTTCACACGTTCATCGATGCGTTCAAGACGGACGACCTCGATACGGCCGCGACGTGCCTGGACCTGACCGAGATCCCCGACCCAGCCCGCCAGATCGTGGGACGGGAGCTCGCTTTCAAGCTCAAGGAGGTCCTCGATCGGACCGTTTTCGTCATCTTCCAGGACCTCCCGGATTCCTCGGTCGGCGTCCCGCTGGAGGCGCTGGTGCACAAGGAGGG
>JAFANO010000295.1 GCA_019232645.1 Planctomycetaceae bacterium
AGCTGGAAACACGCAAGACTGACCTGAAGCCACCGCTCGACGTGCTTCGGAGGACAGGGTGTCCGTCGCGAGGCGGAATCCGAAGGGTATGCGGAGAAGTACCGGGCCGTAGTCGATGGGGGCTACCCCAAGGACGAACCGGTCGGCAAAGGTGGGGCAAGGTCGAGCCCGCACTATGGGGGCGAAGGCGTTCTCATTCACCCACCGCACCAAGGTGTTTGCGGACGGCACGGTACGGAAGATCTGAGCGTGACCCCGGGAGGGCTCCCAGGATCCTCGGGTGGCACCGGGGGAAGTAACCCTATAAGCGAGAGCGAAGTGGGAAGCGGTGTCCTGGGAGTCGTCGGACGACCGAATAGTACCAGAAGCATGGCGAAAGCCACGCGACCAGAAGCCTGGCGACTGAGTGGGTCGGGGAAGTCGGTCGGCGAAGACGGTTGGGGAGAGACAGGAAGCGGGATGAGTAAGGCCGATGAGGTGGAAAGTTCCATGAGTGAAAGACCCGAACATCATCGACCGAGGAGACTCGTGGACTGGATCAATCCGACGGGGGCGAGGAAGGTTCACTCGCTCATCGACAAAGTTTACAAGCGGAAGAACCTGGAGATCGCGTGGGAGCGCGTCAAAGCCAACCACGGGGCTGGCGGGATTGACGGTGAAAGTGTCGAGGCATTCGGCGAAGCGCTCGAAGAGCGTCTTGATCGGCTGCACGAGGAGCTTCGCACCGACAGTTACACGCCACGGCCGGTGAGGCAGCAGCGCATCCCAAAGATGGGCAAACCGGGCGAATGGCGCGTGCTCGGCATTCCAACGGTCTATGATCGCGTATGCCAACAGGCACTGGTCAATCGATTGGAACCAATCTTTGAACCGATATTCGATGACGCCAACTTCGGATATCGGCGAGGGCGGTCGACGAAGGACGCTCTGCGCAAGGTCTGGAAGGAGATTGAAGCGGGCGGAGAATGGATTGTGGACGCAGACCTGAAGGATTTCTTTGGGTCTGTGTCTCACGAGAAACTTCTCATGCTTGTGGCCCAACGTGTGTCCGATGGCAGAGTCTTGCGCCTCATCGAGGCGATGCTGAAAGCGGGCAATTACGGAGAGGGTCGGCTCTTTCCGACTGAGCGAGGGACGCCGCAAGGCGGAGTAGCCTCGCCGCTGCTAAGCAACATCCTCCTGACGCCGTTTGATCGGGAGATGCGACGCAGGGGCTATCAACTTACGAGGTACGCGGACGATTGGGTTATCACCTGCGCGTCCGCGGCGGAGGCGCGTAGTGCGCTGACGGTGGCGACTCGGGTCTTGAGTCAGCTCGGCGTGACCATCAACCCGCAAAAGACGCGGATTGTTCACGTTCGACAAGGCTTCGAATTTCTCGGATATAAGATCAAGCGGGGGAACAGGCCGATGCGCCTGCCACCTAGCAAGATCAAGAGTAGCATCCAACCGGGAGGGCTTTATGCCTACCCCCGGGAGAAATCGATCAGCCACTTCAAAGACCAGATTCGCGGGCTCACGCAGCGCAAGGCCCCGGTAAGCACTCGCGAATTGATACAGCAGGTCAACCCCGTCGTGCGAGGCTGGGGCCACTACTACAAGCGGGCCCACGTCCGAAGGCTCTTCAACCGGCTCGATCGATGGCTGGTGCGGCGAATTTGGTCGCATCGCTTCGGCCGATGGCGCTGCTGCGGCTGGCAAACGTTGCCACGCAACAAGCTCTATGGCGAGTACGGGCTTGTCAACTTGGTCGGGATGATTCCTTCCATCACCCCTCGCAAGGCAGCGTCTTCGTGAAAGCTGGATGCGGGAAAACTGCACGTCCAGTTGTGTGTCCAGGAAAGGCTAGCATGTTCAGCAGGGGACAAACCTGCCGGGGTAGAAGTCAGAGCTCCGTAGTTCGGATAGCGAAGAGGAGGGAAACCGAATCTTCGAAGCCTATCGACAAGACCTCCCGAGGGGAGGTTACGAGTCACCGGGCCGTAATAAAAGTGAACGCGTTGTGGCCTCGAAAGTGCGTAGCCCCGAGGGCCGAGCCTGCAACTGAGAGGCGAAGGCAGAATGAGCAGTCGAAAACTGACCGACACGCCTGCTCACCTCGGCGGGGTGAAAGCGACAGCACGGTGGCAAGGGCATGCTGAGCAACTGGAGAAGCCCTCCTCGTCCCGACGAGAAATCGCCGGAGCAAGGTAGGCCGTATAACCGGCAACCCCGGGAAGGCGGCCGAAGGCGAGAGGGTGGCGGACGGGTCCGCAGTGTGCGCTGGGCAGCGCCCAGATCAGGAGGGTTGAAGTCCCTCCGGCGCTCGGATGAGGAGCGCCGTATCCAAAAGCGGGGGTAATGCCTCGCTGGCCGAAGCGAGAGGAAGGTATGGAGAGGTCTCTTAGGGCACGAAGGCGAAAGCTGGAAACACGCAAGACCGACCTGAAGCCGCCGCTCGACGTGCTTCGGAGGACAGGGTGCCCGTCGCGAGGCGGGATCCGAAGGGTATGCGGAGAAGTACCGGGCCGTAGTCGATGGGGGCTACCCCAAGGACGAACCGGTCGGCCAAAGGTGGGGCAAGGTCGAGCCCGCACTATGGGGGCGAAGGCGTTCTCATTCACCCACCGCACCAAGGTGTTTGCG
>JAFANO010000298.1 GCA_019232645.1 Planctomycetaceae bacterium
AGGCCGCCGCCTCCGGCGACTTCGCCAGGGTCCGCGACCTCGCCGCTTCGTACGCCACCAATGTCCGATGGTTCCGCGGCCAGGGGTGGCTGCTCTCAATGCTCCCAAGTTTCACCCATGCCGCCGCCCCGTTTCCACGTCCAGGCCTTGATGGTCGCCCGGGCTTTCCGGCTCGCCGTGGCCTTCTTGACCGTCATCCCGGTGCGCCTGGGCGAAGGCGAGGTGACCGAAGCCGACCTGGCGGCCTCGCGGTTCGCCTACCCGGCGGTCGGCATAGCGATCGGGCTGGTGCTGGCCGGGTGGAGCGAGGCGCTTCGGCTCTGGGGGATCGACCCGGCCCCGGCGGCGTTCCTGTTGGTCGCCGCCGGAGTCGCGATCACGGGGGGCTTGCACCTCGACGGGCTGGCGGACACGGGCGACGGCCTGTTCCTCAGGGGCGATGCCTCGCGCCGGCTCGCTGTGATGCGCGACCCGCACGTCGGCAGCTTTGGTGTCACGGCGGTCGTCCTGGTGCTCTTGGGGAAATACGCGGCCCTGAGCCACGCGACCGGGCCGAGCCGATCGCTGGCCGTCCTGGGCGCGGCGACCGTGGGCCGGACCCTGATCCTCGTCGCGGCCGGCACGTCGCGGTATGCCCGGCTCGAGGGGACGGGCCGGGTCCTGATCGACGCGGCCACGCCGTACGATGCCTTCGTGGCGGCCTCCGGGACCCTCGCTTTCGGCGCGCTGCTGGCAGGCCGCGCCGGGCTGGCCGCCGCAGCCGCCGCCCTCGGCCTCGCCTGGGGCCTGACGCAATATGCCTCACGCAAGCTGGGCGGTATCACGGGGGATCTTCTGGGGGCCCTTGTCGAGTTGACGGAGTTGGTGTTCCTGGTGATCTTGCGATCCGAGCACATCCCGGCCGGCAGATGGTAGGGTGGGACGTGTTGTGCATGACCCACGGGGTCTCATTCCCGTCATCGGTGATTTTGAGCTTCGCTCGCCAGAACGCCACCAGAATGTCAATTACAATCGGAATCCTCGGTCGATTCGCTTCAAGGCGACCGACGGCGGGGGTCGATAACCAGCGCATGAGCCTCTTGATGCGCCGAGGGTTCGGGGACGATCCGGGCAGGTCGAGCGGAGGGAAAGGCGCGTGCATGGGCGAGATGATCCTGGTACTGGGGGGGAGCCGTTCGGGGAAGAGCCGGCTGGCCGAGCGCCTGGCGGGCGAGGCGGGGCCGGTGACGTACGTGGCCACTGCGGGCCGGGACGACTCCGACCTCGAGATGGTGGCTCGGATCGAGCGACATCGGGCGAATCGCCCGCGCGACTGGACCACGATGGAAGTCCCGCGCGGCCTGGAGGGTGTGCTGCCGGGCTTGGTGGCGCGGGAGGGTGCGGTGGTGATCGACTGCCTGACGCTCTGGTTGAGTAACCTGATCCTCGGCCTGGGCGGCGCGGCGCTGGAGGACGAGGCGGTGCTCGAGGCCGTCGATCGGGCGGCGGCCGCGGCGCGGGGGCGGGCGCGAGTCGTCTGGGTCTCCAACGAGGTCGGCTCGGGCATCGTCCCGGCGGACCCCCTGGCCCGGCGGTTCTCCGACGTCCAGGGGTGGGCCAATCAGCGCCTGGCGGCCGCGAGCGACGCGGTCCACCTCTGCGTGGCGGGGCTCTCGATCCGGCTCAAGTGAGCGGGGGCCGGTCGGGGACGGGTTCGGATTCCAGGGAGGGAAGCGCGTGACGCCGAGGGGGGTTCGGGTGCGACTGGCGATCCTCGGGCTGGGGTCGATCCTGGCCCTGGGGTTCGTCGCGCCCACGGCCTCATCCGCCCCCCCCGGGGCCCGCTCCGGGCGGCCGACGACGATCTATCACAAGAGCCGGTCGTTCCGGATCCCGTTCAACATCGACCCGGCCGAGCGGGCCCGGATCATCGAGGTGCAGCTCTGGGTCTCGGACGACTCGGGGTTCACCTGGAAGCCCAAGAGCAAGACGACGCCCGACCGCCCCTCGTTCACCTTCCGCGCGGCGCGCGACGCGGAGTACTGGTTCGCCGTCCGGACGCTCGACAACAAGGGGCGGCTCTATCCCGGCGAGGACGAGCAGGTCGAGCCGAGCATGGTGGTCGTCGTGGACACGAGCCCACCGTCTCTCGTGCTCGAGCCGGAGGGCCGGCGTGGCAGCCTGGCGTCGGTCCGATGGGAGATCCGCGACGCGAACCTCGACCTGGCCTCGTTCGCCCTGGAGTACCAGGTCGAGGGGGCCGAGAAGTGGCGCCGGGTCCCGATCCGGCACCCCGCGCTGATCGGCAGCGAGAGCTGGGACGCGCAGACCGCCGAGCCGCTGAAAGTCCGCGCCACGGTCGCCGACAAGGCGGGCAACGTCGCCGAGGCGTCGCTCAGCCTGCTCGAGGGGACGCCGACCAACCCCGGCCTGGCCACGAGCGAATCGTCCGAATTCGCGCCGCCGCCGCCGATCTCGCGGATCTCGGCCGGCTCGAGCTTCCCCCCCGTGGACGAGCCGCCCGGCGGGCCGGGGGGCTCCGTGCCGCGCGACCCGTTCCCCCCTCCGGCCCAGGCCCCGTCCCTCGCGTCGGACGGCGCCTCGCCCCTCGGGACCAGCCCCGACCCGTTCCCCGGGACCAATCGCCCCGCGACCCCCTCGCCGCCGAACGCGGACGACCCGGGCATGGCGGGGCCGAGTCGCACCAAGATCGTCAACAGCCCCCGCTTCGCCATGCAATATGCCGTCGACGATGGCAACCCCAATAGCCTGGCCAGCGTGGAGCTCTGGGTCACTCAGAATGGCGGGCAGAGCTGGAGCCGGCTGGCCACCGACCCGGATAAGACCTCCCCCTTCGAGGTGGACCTGGGCGGTGACGGTACCTTCGGCCTTCGGCTGGTCGCGCGTGGCCTCTCGGGCCTGGGGGACCCCCCCCCCGCCCCCAACGACCCGCCGCTGCTCTGGGTCGAGGTCGACAGCACGCCGCCGAGCGTCCAGCTCTTGCCGCACCAGCTGGGCACGGGGCCCTATGCCGGCAAGGTCGCGATCAATTGGCGCGCCACCGACCTCCACCTCGCGGCCCGCCCTGTGACCCTCTCGTGGCGGGCCGCCGACCAGCCCGGGGCGCGTTGGGTCCCGATCGCCGAGCCGATGGAGAACACCGGACAGTACGTCTGGGCCGTCCCGCTCAACGTCCCCCCCCGGTTCCTGATCCGGGTCGACGTCCTCGACACGGCCGGCAACCACGGCTCGGCGGAGACCCCCGAGCCGATCGCGATCGACCGGGCGCGGCCCCGGAGCCGGATCCTCAGCCTCGATCCCATCCGGACCGGCGCGAGGGCCGTCGCGCGGCCGTTCCCGCAGTGATGAGGGTCACGGCGGACCTGCCGGGCTCACCGCCGATGCCTGCGTGAACGGGCCTCGGCCGACGGCAGGACTCCCCCTCGCGGAGACGGGATCGCCCAGTCTGCGTCGTACGAGCCGGTGAGCTCGGTCCCGTCGTCGAGCGCGCGGAGCATCTCCTGGCGGGCCTCCTCGGCCATTGCCGACGTTCCAGGCCAGGTCGACGAGCGAGCCACGGCCGCCCAGCGACGCGCGAACCTCGGCCAGCACACGAGGTCTCGTACTTCGAGCACACCCGGGCTTGACGGGGTCTTGGGGCACGCCCTTGGGTTCAACCCCCCGGCGTCGTGGATTCGTTTATTGTAAGACGTGCATGCGCGAGAGCCCGATCTTGATCGCCAGAGCGTTGCTTAAAAAACCGAGATTGCGGTGTTCTATGCTAAAGATGGCGTGATAGCCCGACCGATACTTGACTACGGATCCCAAGGCAGACTCACGAACAGGCGGTAAGGTGGAATCGGCAAGGAGATCCGTCGAGAGAAGCCGCATGGGAGTCACGACCAGACGGGCGCTGTCGGTGACCAAGGACACTCACGCCCCCATGTCCCGTAGGATTGATCGAGCGCGCTTTTGGGCCACCCTCCGCCGGACATCGACGCCGTCATCGTGCAGTAAGGGATCTGCCATTACATAATAAATTATATAACAAATAAATAAAATAAATAATATGCTCGGTTCGCTGTCTTTGAACCTGGCGATAATAATCAGCGGCCCGGCCCGTCCAGAGACTGCCCCCTCTAAGGAGTTACGATGAGGAGAACCCGCCGCGACGGGCCGGGTCCGCGACAACGCCGGGTCGGTCGAGACCGACTCCCGACGAGGAATTCGGCAGGGGCCTCGACGACTTCCCCATGGCGTCTTCCCCGACTCATCTACCGCCGCGCGTACGGCCTGGCTTCCGACCTGGCCGAGGCCCACTCTCACCGCCTCGCCGGTCGGCTACACAACGCGCCCGGGGCAGCAGGGGGGAATGCCGCCGAGGTCCTCGCGTAGGTCCGCCGCCGACTGGCCGTCGGGCCCGAGCATGACGGGCTGGTGGCCGAGGCTGTCGAGGATGCGCGGGCGGGTCGAAGGCCCCGATGGTGACGCTGAGGCGGGGTCTCACTGCCGTGGCGCTCTGAGCAGTCCTATCCCCAGCACAAGTAACCCCACCGACAAGACTGCTGCCCCGACATAAGCGAGGTAGATCAGGGAGTTCGGCTGGGTTGCCTCCGGCGTCAACACAGACAAGAAGTAGGCCAGTGGCAACAGGATGGCCGCTGCCGGCGCCGAGAGCCGCCCGACCCAGCGCCAGCCGGGCGACAACCGGGCCTCGTCCACATACCGCAGGACCACCAGGGACAGGATGAGCAGCACCCCTGCGTGCGCATGCCCGGCCCGCCACAGATCCTGGCGCAGCTTGTTCGCCATGTAGGTGGGCTCCCCGATCAGCAGGGACAGGATGCTCACCCCGCCGATCACGACGGTTGGCAACAGCACCAGCAGGACACCCGCCACGATGCGTGATTCACGGCTCATTGGGCCGCCCTCCGATGGATCGCGTCAAACGCTTGACCCGGTCGTTGGGCCTACGGTTCTTCGGCCGTCCAGACGGGAGACGGGACGGCCGGTTCATCTCTTCGAGGAGAGCCGCAATCTCTCGTGAAATCGACCATCGCCGGAGGGTGGCCCAGCCCACCCTCCGGGAGGGATCGCACGCGAGTCGCCGGATGGCCGGGCGAGGGGGATCCTCCGGCGCGGCTCAGGCGGCGGGGCCGAGGAGGTCCTTGACGGCGTCGCGCTCCGACTGCAGCTCGGCGGCGGAGGCGTCGAGGCGCTTCCGGGCGTCGTCGTCGATCGTCAGGCCGGGGACGATCGACCAGGTGCCGCCCCGCGAGATCAGGGGATAGCTGTAGAGCAGCCCGGAGGGGATGCCGTAGCTGCCGTCGGAGACGACCCCCGCGCTGTACCAGTCGTCGCCCTGGGTCGGGAAGTGGACCGAGCGGATGCTGTCGAGCGCGGCGTTGGCGGCCGAGGCGGCCGACGAGGCGCCCCGCGCCTTGATCACCGCGCCGCCCCGCTTGGCCACCGTCGGGATGAACGTCTCGGTGAACCAGGCCTGGTCGGTGATCACCGACGTCGCCGGCCTGCCGTTGATCCGGGCGTTCTTGTAGTCGGGGTATTGCGTGTCGCTGTGGTTGCCCCAGATCGTCATACAGGTGACCTGGCTGACGGGTACCCCAGCCTTCTTCGCCAGTTGCGCCGCGGCGCGATTCTGGTCGAGGCGGGTCATCGCGAACCAGCGGTCGGCCGGGACCTTCGGCGCGTGCGATTTGGCGATCAGGCAGTTGGTGTTGCACGGGTTGGCGATGGTCGCGATCCGCACGTTCGGCCCGGCGGCGGCGTTGATGGCGCGGCCCTGGCCGGTGAAGATCGGGCCGTTGGCGCGGATCAGATCGGCGCGGCTCATTCCCTCCTTGCGGGGCAAGCCGCCGACCAGGACGACCCAGTCGGCCCCCTCGAAGGCCGTCTCGGCCTTGTCGGTCGCCACGACATCAGCCAGGAGCGGGAAGGCGCAGTCCTCCAGCTCCATCAGCGTGCCGTTGAGGCTGGGCAGGACCGGGGTAATTTCCAGGAGCCGGAGCGCAACCGGCTGGTCCGGGCCGAACAGGCCCCCCGAGGCGATCCGGAAGATCAGGGCGTAGCCGATCTGGCCGCCCGCACCGGTCACGGCGATACGAATGGGTTGCGTCATGGTGAGTTCATCCTCTCCGAGTCGCGGACACAGGCCACCCTCACCCCGCGCCCGCGGGGTCGGGTCTGGGCTTGAAACAGACGCCTTCATCTCTACCGTCCACACCGACGGGTGCGCTCCTCGCATCCCCGAACATGCTTTCATCGCTGTCTTGGAGATCGGGAGGCTGGCGAGTCTTCATCGAGGCCCCAGTTCCGAGGCGGTTGCCCTGGGTCTCGAGAACGAGACCGCAGCCTCCCGACCACAGATGCTCATGGATGGGTGGTGGGCGGTGCCCACCCCACTGACTATGGAGATGCTTTCGTCGGCGGCGCGGCCCTGAGCTTGACCTGCATCAGGGCCATCTCGCGGGGCAGGTGCCGGGTCCCGGCCAGCAGGACGATCCCCGAGAGCAAGAGTGCCGGGACCACGATGAGCAGGCCGGCGACGATGTTCTCGGGCGGATGGTCGCTGACCTGCGTCGGGACGGCGCCAAGGGACTGCAAGGCCCGGCCGACGCCGCTGGCCATCATCACCGGGTCGCCGAACATGTCGGCCGCCTTGCCGATCATCCAGGGGGACCAGATGTCGCCGAGGAAGTGCAAGGCGAAGATCGCGAGGGCGTAGGCCGCGGCGCGGAGGTTCGGCTGCACGACGTTGGCGATGATCGCGTTGCACGGGCCGGTGTTGATGAACATCAGCGTCTCGGCGGCGAAGATCGCGGCGAAGATCATCCGCCCTCGCGTCGCGAACAGCGCCGCCAGGACGAACGGGATCGAGCCGAGCATCGCGACGCCCGGGACGACGAACAGCGCCTGGGGCCGCGACCGGGCCAGCCGGTCGGCCAGCCAGCCGCCGATCGACATCCCCAGGATGGCCGCGACGAAGGTCACCAGGCTGAGGATCGACGTCGCGCGGTCCTGGTCGAAGTGGCGGGTGTTGAACAGGTAGTTCGGCACCCAGACGAGCATCCCGCCGATGGCGAACGTGTAGGCCGCCATGCCGATGACGGAGTAAGTGTACGACGCGTTGACCATCAGGTCGAGATAGTCCTCGCGGGTCGCCCCGGCCCGCTCGTGCGCCCGGAGCCGGTCGACGGAGACCTTCTCGCTGGCGCCCCGGACCGGCTCGGGCAGCACCAGCGCCACCAGGGCCGCGAGCAGGCTGGGGACGCCCGCGACGAAGAACGCCATATGCCAGTCATATCGGGTCGCGACGTACGCGCCCAGCTTCAACCCCAGCGCGCTGCCCAGCGGCATGGCCAGGTAGAAGGCCGAGAGCAGCCGGGCACGCTGGTGTCGCGCGAAGAGGTCGAGCAGGAGCGTCGGCGCGATGACGCCGTAGGTCGCCTCGCCGACCCCCAGGACACTCCGCGCCAGCGCCAGGTGCCCGAAGTTCCGCGCCAGGCCGCTGCCGATCGTGGCCACGCTCCAGACGCCGACTCCCAGCCCGAGCAGCCAGGTCCGGCGGTAGCGGTCGCCCAGCCAGCCCATCGCGGGGCTGACGACCGAGTAGCTGACCAGGAAGATACTGGCCAGCAGGCCCCATTGCTCATTGCTGATGTGGAACTCGCCCTTGATTTGGGGCTGCATCGACATCAGCACGTTGCGGTCGAGGTAGTCGAGCAGGTTCATCGCGAAGAGGACGGCGAACGTCGTCCCCGCCCATCGCGGCGTCGCGGCGGGAGGCCCCGTCTCCGACCCCACCTCGTCTCCGGCGTGCAACATCTCGCAGTCCCCGTGGCGCGCCTCGCTCCTCCGCGCCCGGCCGTCGGGACGCGAGCGCCCCCGGCCAATCCGTGAAACCATGGACAAGGCTGATGCTACGCCAAGGCTCGGGGGACGTCCAGGGGGAAGGGGGGCGCGGGGCTGAATCCGGGGCCCGCTCATCGAACCTCCGCGCGGCGGATGCCCCCGCCTTCAGGCGTGGGGAGGAGCCGCGTGACCACCGCGTTGATCATGATCAACACCCTATACACTCGAACCATTCCACGTTCGCCTCAATACCGTTCAACGAAGCATAACCACTGCATCCACAAAGGCTTTGTTCAGAGGCGGCACGCGCCGATGCTCAGGTCGTCCCTTCTTGAACTTCGACATCTTTCGCTTGACCACCCGAGGACTGATCCGGTTGCGCCGTACCTCATCATTCGTGCGCTCCTGCTGCATTTCCCACAACAGCCCCCGAGACCACTCCTCGAACCTTCGAGGGGTCGAGCTGTTACATCCCGGTGACCGGCACTTGAGGATCTGGGAGCGCCCCAGGAACGAGAGCCGATCCGGATCGAGCCCCGCCGACCCGGCCGCCTCGAACATTAGCGACCGGATCACGGAATGCCCCAGCGATACCGCGTAGATCCCCTGGATCACACCCGCTGGCGTCTCGCCCCGCGGGTGCACCGGCTTGGTCGGTCGCCTGAAGGGCTTGGCGAACGGCCTCGGCTGGAATCACCTGTTCGAGTCCCGCCAAGCGATCCAAGATCCGGCC
>JAFANO010000311.1 GCA_019232645.1 Planctomycetaceae bacterium
ATCCACTGCTCCTTCTCGGAACCGTACGCGAACTCCAGCACGATGTCGTCCGCCCGGATGCTCGCGACCGGCGCGCATGAGATCGGGAAGCTGACTCCCAGCGCCAGCCCCAGCAGGTGCACGATCATCCCCATCGACGACGGTCCCGATTCACGACGATTCATCTTATCCTCTTGGTGCGACCTGCTCGCCGACCCCGGATCGATACTCGAACGTGCGACCATCGAGCCTCGTCACTAAATTATCCTTAGACCGGGGCCTGATCCGACAGGAGATTCGTCCGTCGGGCCCGAATCTCAGCGGCATTCACAGAACATTCACATTCGGGGCGCACACGCCGGAAGAGACGTGCGTCGTCCCTCCATCCCATCGAAAAGGATGGGGCGTGGCGATGGCCGATCCCCCCGCGAGCCGTTATAATTACAATGAACTTCGCCCCGTTGCTAATGCCTTCGCGGAGCCCCGCACGATGCCCTCACCCTTCCCCGGAATGGATCCGTACCTGGAAGCTCCACACATCTGGCCGGACTTCCATGACGCGCTGGCGTCGGAGATTCGAAGTGAGCTGAATCAATCCCTGCCCCGTCCGTATTACGCCAGGCTCGAGATGCGTCAGGAGCTTGGCATCGTCGAGGAGGGGAAGGCCCGGTTGCGGATCGTCCCGGATGTCGCCGTGGTCCGTCCGCCCCGCCATCAACTCCCCTCCGGCGGCACGGCCGTGCTGGAGCGGCCGCGGAGGGATGTTTCGAATTTCATCGAGATGGTCGTCCACTCCGATCGGATCCGGCACCACTTCGTCGAGATCCGCGACGCGGCGCAGGGGCACAAGCTCGTCACGCTGATCGAGATCCTCAGCCCGTCGAACAAGCGCCCCGGCCCCGACCGCGAGGCCTACCGGCGCAAGCAACGCGAGGTGCTCGACAGCGACGCCAGCCTGATCGAGCTCGACCTGTTGCGGTCCGGCGAGCGCGTCCTGCCCGACCTCGACCTGGCGGCCATGATCGCCCAGCTCGACCAGCCGCCCGATTACGTGGTGTTGGTCAACCGGGCCTGGCGGCGCGCCGATGGGGTCGCCTATCAGGTCTTCCCCGCGGGCCTGCGCGAGTGGCTCCCCTGCATCCCGGTCCCCTTGAAACAGGGGGAGCCCGAGGTGCCACTTGATCTCCAGTTCCTCTTCAACCGAGCCTACGACGGCGGCCCGTATCGCCGCGGCGCCGTCGATTACGGCCGCCCCCCCGACCCTCCGCTCTCGGCCCGGGACGCTGGATGGGCCGAGGCCTTGATCGAGGAGATCCGTGTCCCCCGACCGCGCGGCGATTGACGAGCCCCTCTCGCCGGATCGCCGCGGGTTTCACGGAACTCTTACATTCGAGCGGGCTTGTCGGAACGCGTCGTAACCGTCTAGAATTGGACAATTTTGCGGGCCGCGCCGCCCTCGGGGGACGAGCGCGGCCCGACGCGCGTCCTGTGTCCAGTCTCCGCCGTGCGAGAGGCCCGCCGTGCCCAAGCGAACCGACATCCACAAGATCCTGATCATCGGCGCCGGGCCGATCGTCATCGGCCAGGCCTGCGAGTTCGACTACTCGGGTACCCAGGCGTGCAAGGCACTCCGCGAGGAAGGCTACAAGGTGGTGCTGGTCAACTCGAACCCGGCCACCATCATGACCGACCCGGAGATGGCCGACCGGACCTACATCGAGCCGATCACGCCCGAGATCGTCGAGCAGATCCTGGCCGTCGAGCGGCCCGACGCGGTCCTGCCCACCCTGGGCGGCCAGACCGGCCTGAACGTCGGGCTGGCGCTGCACGAGAGCGGCGCGCTGGCGCGGCACGGCTGCCAGCTCATCGGCGCCACCGCCGAGGCGATCCGCAAGGCCGAGGACCGCGAGCTGTTCAAGCGGTGCATGGAGGAGATCGGGCTCGAGAGCGCGCGCAGCGGCCTGGCGCACAATCTCGACGAGGCCCGCCGCGTCCGCGACGAGGTCGGCCTGCCCTGCGTCCTCCGGCCCAGCTTCACCCTCGGCGGCTCCGGCGGCGGCATCGCCTACAACCGCGAGGAGTTCGACCGGATGGTCGCCTACGGGCTCGAACTGAGCCCCGCGCACTCGATCCTGGTCGAGGAGAGCGTCATCGGCTGGAAAGAGTACGAGATGGAGGTGATGCGCGACGGGGCCGACAACGCGGTGATCGTCTGCTCGATCGAGAACTTCGACCCGATGGGCGTCCACACCGGCGACTCGATCACCGTCGCCCCGGCGCAGACCCTCACCGACAAGGAATACCAGCGGATGCGCGACGCCTCGCTGGCGATCCTGCGTAAGATCGGCGTCGAGACCGGCGGATCGAACGTCCAATTTGCGATCAATCCGCGTACGGGGCGGATGATCGTCATCGAGATGAACCCCCGGGTGAGCCGGTCG
>JAFANO010000313.1 GCA_019232645.1 Planctomycetaceae bacterium
CGAGCAGCCGCTCGAGCGGCGGCCCCGGCGCCACCCGGCCGTGGAGCACCGCGGCGAACGACGGCACGTACTTGGGCAGCAGCGGCCCGGCCGGCAGCAGGGTGCACATCACGCCGACGGCCGTGCCGGTGTTGAGCAGGCTGCCCATCCCGGTGCGGGTGTGGTCGCCCAGGAAGCAGCCGACCTTGGCGTGCCCGGTGGGGATCGCCTCGCCGCCCAGCGGCACGGCGACCTCGCCGTAGTCGTTGCGCAGGTCGCTGTTGGAGGTGCTCGCGCCGAGGTTGACCCATTGGCCGACGTAGGCGTGGCCCAGGAACCCGTCGTGGTACTTGTTGGTGGACCCGTGGACGATGCTGGCCTCGACCTCGCCGCCGATCCGGCAGTCGGGCCCGAGCGTCACGCCGCCGCGGAGGTGGGCGCCGAACAGTTGGGTGTCGCGGCCGATGGAGCAGGGGCCCTCGACGCGGGTGAACGGCTGCACGACCACGCCGGCGGCGATGGTGATCGGCCCGCCGGTGGTATCGAAGACGGTGTAGGGGTCGATCCGCGCCGTCGCGTGGATGAACAGCCGGTCGGCGGGGCCGACGACGGCGGCGTGGGCGCGGTGGCGGCGGCTCAGGCCGGCGCCGCCGGCGGGCGCGGCGTCGCGGGCGAGGTGGTCGGCGTTCTTGGCGACGAGGTCCCAGGGGTGCGCGATCCATTCGCCGCCGAGGTCGACCGCACGGGCGCGGGCCGCGATGGCGTCGAACCAGGTGTCGAGGCCGCCCCATTCGAGGGCGGCGGCGCGGTCGGGCCCGACGGCGGCGCAGGCGGGGCGTCCGTCGCAGGTGCCGACCCAGGGGGGGTCGGGGTCGGGGGGGAGGAGCTCGGCCGGGGGGACCCAGCGGGCGTTGGCCACGAGGACCGGGGCGCGGGCCAGCCAGGTGCGGTCGTTGACGGCGAGGCCCGGGTCGCGGAGGCGGCAGAGGGGGGCCAGGTGGGGCCGGATCAGCGCCCCGCGGCGGGTCGGCCCGGGCGCGATCCGGAAGGCGCGCGCGAGCTTGGTGCCGAGGGTCTGGGCGCCGAGCCGGAGGTCGAAGACGGGACGGGTCAGGGTCAGCGGCTCCAGGTCGGAGACGGCTTGATCCTCGACGAGGCAGAGACGCATGCTGCCCTCCTCTCCCAAGATGATCCTGGTGACATTTCACCCGCACTCAAGTGCGATGGCTTCTCGGGAAGGTGAGACTGGAGCAACGCTACCGGGCGCCATGGGCTCGATTCCCGTCGCCGAGGCCCTGAAACGGGTCACACGCCGAGCGGGGGGCAAGCCGACTGTCATCGCACGGGGTCCGGAGCCCTGGTCCCCGGGATTGCTCGGGCCGAATCACGGATTGGCCCCCGGTCTCCTTGCTACAGTCTCGGGGAAAACTGGGTTTTGAGAGAGTTACTAATCCATAGATTCCGCGGATGAGCCATCGGCCCATCGAAATATTACGCGCGTACGATCTTTCCCTCGGGCGCGGCTACCCCGCGCGTCGCGTTCCGAGTGTCCACAATCAAGGGTGCGTGCTCAACGATCCATGGCCAGCTGTAGGCCGAGTGGTCGGTGACGATCAGCACGCAATCCTGCGACCGGAGGTGCCCCACCGTCAGCCCCTGGCTCGCCATGTGCAGCCGGTGGTGGCGGTAGCGTCGCATGTCCGGCAGCACGGGGATGTGGGGGTCGTTGTAGTTCACCACGGCCCCCCTCTCGAGGAGCAACTCCATCAGCTCGAACCCGGGCGACTCGCGCGGGTCGTCCACGTCCCTCTTGTAGGCCATGCCGAGGAGCAGGATCTTGCTCCCCTTGACCGGCTTGCCCCGGTCGTTCAACGCGTCGGCGACCTTGCCGACGACGTAGGAGGGCATCGCCGTGTTGATCTCGCCGGCCAGTTCGATGAACCGCGTCGCCAGGCCATGCTTGTGTGCGACCCAGGTCAGGTAGAATGGATCGATCGGGATGCAGTGCCCTCCGAGTCCGGGCCCCGGATAGAATGCCTGGAAGCCGAACGGCTTCGTTTTGGCCGCCTCGATCACTTCCCAGACATCGATACCCATGCGGTCGTAGAGGACCTTCAGCTCGTTGACCAGGGCGATGTTGACGGCGCGGTATGTGTTCTCCAGGATCTTGCACGCCTCGGCTGCCTCGGGGCTGGAGACGGGCACCACGGCAGCCATGGCTTGGCTGTACAGCGCGACGGCTAGCTCCAGGCTGCGGGGCTCCAGGCCACCGACGACCTTGGGGATCGTCGGCGCCGAGAACTTCGAGTTTCCCGGGTCCTCACGTTCGGGGCTGAAAGCCAGGAAGAAGTCCTCGCCGGCCTTCAGGCCGCCGGACTCCAGGATGGGCTGTACGACCTGGCGGGTCGTGCCCGGATAGGTCGTGCTCTCCAGCACCACCAGTTGGCCCGGCCGCAGCTGTTCGGCGATCCCCTTGGCCGATTCGATGACGTAGGTCAGGTCCGGCTCGCGGGCT
>JAFANO010000431.1 GCA_019232645.1 Planctomycetaceae bacterium
CCGGGCTGGTAGAACTCCGCCGGGCTGTCGCCGCTGCCGGGCTTGCCGTCGCCGGCGAAGCCCTTGACCTCGCGGGTCTTCGGGTCGCAGACCTTGATCTTGTTGTTGTAGCTGTCGGCGATGTAGAGCTTGCCGTTGCCAGAGGCCAGGCCCAGGTCGTGCTGGAGCCGGACCTCGTCCCCCTGGCCGTCGACGTCGCCGAAGACGAAGAGGCCCTCGCCAACGATCGTCTGGACGACGTGTCGCCGCATCTCCAGCGCGATGGCGCGGACGCTGGAGGTCTCGGAGTCGGCCACGTAGAGGAAGCGGCCGTCGGTGGCCAGCCCGCTCGGCTGGGCGAAGGCGGCCAGCTTGATTGGGCCGTCGATGATGTCCTCGCCGCCGGTGCCCGCCCAGACGCCGACCGTGCCCGCATCGATGTCGTACCGCCAGATCTGGTGCTGGCCGGCCATCGCGACGAACAGCCCGCGTGCGCCGGGTTCCTGGACCAGGTCCCAGGGGCTGGTCAGGCTGGTCGTCTTGCCCGGCCCGTGCGCCGCGCGGTTGAATGTCTGCTTGCCGTTGCCCGCGACGGTCGTCACCGTCCTGGCCGCCAGGTCGACGGCCCGGATCGCGTGGTTCTCGGTGTCGGCCACGTAGAGCGTCTTGTCGACCAGGCAGAGCCCCTGCGGCCGGTTGAACTCGGCCTTGGCGTAGCCCCCGTCGACCAGGCCCGCCACGCCGGTGCCGATGGCCTCCGGCCGCTTGCCGTCGAGCGTCGCCCGCACGATCCGGTTGTGGACCGTGTCGGCGATGAATAGTCGCTTGCCCTCCGCGTCGGCGAGGACCTTGCCGGGGAACGATAGCGGCGCGTCGTCGGCCTGCTCGCTCTCGGGGAAGAACTTGATGGGCGTCTCGTTCAGGTCCCCCCGGGCCCGGTGCCGCGCCACCAGGACGCCGATGACATGGTCGAGCTGCGCGAAGTGGCCCTCGCCGCTGAGCGAGCCGACGACCTCGCCGCTGGGGTCGATCAGCACCAGCGTCGGCCAGCTATTGGCGCCGAAGCGGTTCCAGAGGACCTGGTCGGCGTCGTTGATGACCGGGTGCTTGATCTGGTATTCGCGGACCTTCTTGCGGAGGTTCTCGGTGTCGCGCTCGGCGAAGAACTTGGGCGTGTGGACGCCGATGACGACCAGCTCATTCGTGTATTTCCGCTCGAGCCGGGCCAGGTCGGGCAGGACGTGGTGGCAGTTGATGCAGCAGTAGGTCCAGAAGTCGAGCAGGACGACCTTGCCGCGGAGCTCCTCCAGGCGGATCGGGGCGCTGTTGACCCATCCGAGGCCGCCCTCCAGGCTGGGACGCTCAGCCTGCCGGAGCGACGTCGGCGCCACGACCGTCCGGCCCCGTGACCGGCCGGGACCGCCGGCGGCGAGGGCGCCCCACGCGCACACCAGGAGCAGGCCCAGAACAAATTTTGATATATAATTAATTATATACATATCGGCGACCCCTCGGTTGAGCATGGATTGGATGCCGTCCCTCGGATTCCGGGACGATGATCCGCCCGCGTGAATCGGGCGGGATGGTTCCTCTAGCTGGTCGTCCGTACAGAAAGACGGAATCGGCGACTGGCAGCGGCCCTGCCGAAACGTTAAGATGTCAAGTAGTCCCGAATCGGTGCGGACGCGGTTTCGCGCGGCGCGGGGGCCTGGGACGAGTAAGGTCGGGGCATGGACAAGTCGCTGGTCGGTTGTAGCACGTCCTCGAAGATGACCGATCCGTTCGGAGAGCTCAAGGTCTTCGCCGGCAGGGCCAGCCAGGCCCTGGGGCAGAAGATCTGCGTGCAGCTCGGGATCGAGCTGGCCCGGTCAGAGACGAAGGTCTTCAGCGAGGGCAACGTGTTCGTCCGCGTGCTCGAGAACGTCCGCGGCCGCGACGTCTTCATCGTGCAGGGGACCGAATTCCCGGTCAACGACAACTTCATGGAGCTGCTGTTCTGGATCGACGCCTTCAAGCGGGCCAGCGCCACGCAGGTGACGGCGGTCATCCCCTTCTTCTCCTACGCCAAGGGG
Organism: Planctomycetaceae bacterium; assembly: GCA_019232645.1. Taxonomy (GTDB): domain Bacteria; phylum Planctomycetota; class Planctomycetia; order Isosphaerales; family Isosphaeraceae; genus JAFANO01. The sequence goes on from JAFANO010000431.1 coordinate 2,052, forward strand.
GACAAGAAGGACGAGCCCCGGGTCTCGATCCGCGCCCGGGTCTGCGCCGACGCGATCGAGGCGGCGGGAGCCGACCGCGTCCTGACGATGGACCTGCACAGCCCCCAGATCCAGGGCTTCTTCAAGATCCCCGTCGATCACCTCTTCGCGATGCCGGTGCTGGTCGACTACTTCCGCCGCAAGCAGATCCCCGACCTGGTGGTCGCCTCGCCCGACGTCGGCTTCGGCAAGCAGGCATACCGGTTCGGGGAGCTGATGCACTGCCCCGTCGTCTTCGGCAACAAGGTCCGCCACGGGCACGACGAGACCGCCGAGATGCTCGACGTCGTCGGCCATGTTGAGGGCATGAACGTCCTGATCGTCGACGACTTCACGATCTCGGGGGGGACGCTGATCGCGATGGCGGTCGAGTGCAAGCGCCGCGGCGCCCGCGACATCTACGCCTGCGTCTCGCACGGCGTCTTCTCGAAGGGCTCGTCCGAGAGGATCGCCAGGAGCCCGATCAAGGAGCTGGTCCTGACCGACACGGTCGGCTACCGCTTCGAACCCCTGGCCCCCTGCTGCCGGGTCGTCAGCGTCGCGAACCTGTTCGCCGAGGCCATCCTCTCGATCCACCGCCGCGAGAGCGTCAGCCGACTCTTCAACTTTTAAGCGCCGAGCGACGCCGGGCCCCCGGACGCATCCCCTCCGCTCGCGTTGACTTCAGTCGGGCGGCTGCCTAGCATACCTGCATCGACTCCTCTGTGCGCCGACCGATTCCCAGCGGAGATTGCAGTGATGGTGATTGAGCGGCCCCGGACCCTGGGCGAACTGCGAGCGAGCGGGTATCGGATGGAGTCGGTCAAGGCCGAGATGAGGCGCAACCTGATCGTCAAGCTCCAGTCGGGCGAGCCCCTCTTCCCCGACATCCTGGGCTATGAAGAGACGGTGGTGCCGCAGATCCAGAACGCGATCCTGTCGCGGCACGACATGCTCTTCCTCGGCCTCCGCGGCCAGGCCAAGACCCGGATGCTCCGCCAGCTGGTCCACCTGCTCGACGACGCGATGCCCATCATCGCGGGCTCGGAGGTCAACGACCACCCCTACGCCCCGCTCTCGAAGGAGGCGCGCGACCGCGTCGCCGCGCGGGGCGACGAGACCCCGATCGAGTGGGTCGGCCGTGAGTCGAGGTACCACGAGAAGCTCGCGACCCCCGACGTCACCATCGCCGACCTGATCGGCGAGGTCGACATGATCAAGCACGCCGAGGGCCGCTACCTCTCGAACGAGCTGACCATGCACTTCGGCCTGATCCCCAGGACGAACCGCGGGATCTTCTGCATCAACGAGCTGCCCGACCTCTCGCCCAAGATCCAGGTCGGGCTGTTCAACGTGCTCGAGGAGCGCGACGTCCAGATCCGGGGCTACCCCGTCCGGCTGAACCTCGACCTCTGCATGGTCTTCTCGGCGAACCCCGAGGATTACACCAACCGGGGCCGGATCGTCACCCCGCTGAAGGACCGGATCGGCTCGGTCGTGCGGACCCACTACCCGCTGACCCGCGAGCTGGGCATCGCGATCAGCGACCAGAACGCTTGGCTGGCGCGCGACCACGACGGCGCCCGGCTGGCGATCCCGCGCTATCTCAAAGAGGTCGT
>JAFANO010000469.1 GCA_019232645.1 Planctomycetaceae bacterium
AGGTAGGTGGCCAGCTCGCTGCCGGGCTGGACGTCGGTGACGACCACGCCCCCCCGGACGTTGCCCGGCAACCCGAGCCGCTCTGCCTGGTCCTCGTCCATCGTCGCCAGGAGCAGGCCCAGCCCGGAGGCCGAGCCCGGGGCCAAGGCGGGCTGGTCCGGGCGCCGGAGCCCTCCCCTCGAGCCCGAGTTGCCCCGCACGTCCGGGGGGATCGCTTGAGCGATGGTTCGGTCGCGATCGCCGACCCTGACGTTCAGGGCGTGGTGCTTGCCCCCGCGCCAGACGACCACCTCGGCCGGCTGGCCGATCGGCGCCATCGAGACCTCGTTGATCAACTGGTTGAGGTCGTGGATCTCCTTGCCCCGGAAGCGGACGATCACGTCGCCGCCGCGCATGCCCCCTTCGAAGGCGGGGGAGCCGGGGCGGACGATGTCGACCCAGGCGCCTCGGGGGAGGCCGAGTCCCAGCGCCTGCGCGTCCTCGGGCCGGAACTCGGGATGGAGGTCGATCCCCAGCGCACCCCGCGCGACCCGGCCGTTGGAGACGAGCTGGTTCATGATCCAGCGCGCCAGGTTGATCGGGATGCTGAAGCCGACTCCCTCGTTGCCGCCGCCGTTGGAGGCGATCGAGTTGTTGATCCCGATGACCTCCCCCTTCATATTTACTAGCGGCCCTCCCGAGTTGCCCGGGTTGATCGCCGCGTCGGTCTGGAGGAAGTCCTGGTTCTCCACGTCTTGGAGCTCGTCGACGTGCCGGCCCCGGGCGCTGATGATCCCCTGGCTGACCGAATGGGTGAGGCCGAAGGGGCTGCCCATGGCCAGGACCCAGGTGCCGACCGCCGCCTCGTCGCTGTCGCCGAGCCGGGCGGCGGGCAGGTCGTCGCGCCCCAGGTTGAGCACCGCGATGTCGGCCTTGACGTCGAACCAGACCCGGTCGGGGTGGAGCGAGCGGCCGTCCTGGAGGAAGATGCTGATCTTCTCGGGCTTGGCCCCCTCGATCACATGGTTGTTGGTCAGGACATAGAGGTCGCGCCCGCGGTCGCCCCGCGCGACGACCCCCGAACCGGTCTCTTCATAGTGGCGGATTCGCGGGGGCTCCTCCCCTCGGCTCGTCTTCTGCGTCACGATGTGCACGACCGCCGGTGAGACTGCCTTCGCGACCAGCTCGAACGTCTGGTTGACGTGCTCGAACTGGGCGTACTGCCGCTCCAGTTGCTGATAGAGGGCCTCTTCCTCGCCCCCTCTCGCCTGAGCGTCGCGCGCCCGTGTCGGTACGGAGGAGGCCGTCTCGGGGGCCGTCCTTCTGGTCGCCTGTGCCGAGACGAACGGGCCTCCGCGATCCAGGGCGACCCCCAAGACGATCCCCACGACGAGCGTCGCGAACAGGGCGAGCGAGGAAGAATCGCGCGACATGATGAGCCAATCTCCACGCCAACACGGTACAAGACGGGGCCGCACAGGATCAAATGGGCGGAGCGGGGGGTGTGGGTCAGGGCACATGTCCGACCGAAGACCTCCGGTCGACGCTCGGACCACCAAAATATACTCCCCCCCACGGCGACATGTCAAAAAGGTCTCCGCCCGGATGACACAGCGTGGAAATGCCACCCACGGCGAAACCAGGGGCAGGCTTGAGAGAAATCCTGGTCAAACCCCCAATAAGAAGAAAAGGGTCGCCGGAAGACCCGGCGGCCCCCTCGCACTTGCCCGTTCGGCTCATCACCTCATGCCGGCCACGCCTCAGCGGGATTCGCTCATATCCATCTCGAAGTCGCTGAGGTTGATGTCGGAATCGGCGTCGTGATCCTCGATCGGCTTGTCGTAGACCTTGGCCCAGCGGTGCTCGTCGGAGCCTGGGCCGAAAGCCTGGCCGTTTCGCTCGTTCTCGCGCTGGCAGTCGATGCAACTATTGGTGTATGGCAGCGCGTTCAGGCGGGCCTCGGCGATCTTGCCGCCACAGTACTCACAACGGCCATAGACGCCGTCTTCGATCCGCTGGAGGGCATGCTCGATCTGACCCAGCTCTCGGCTCTCGATCTCGACGAGCTGCGAGCAGATCTCGTCGTTGGCGGTATCGACGGCGGCATCCACACTATCGCCGACGTCGTTCGTCGCGGCGAACTCGCGGAAGCTATCGAGGTCTCCGTTGAGGGCCTTCCGCAACGCATCGCGGCGCGCCACCAAACGGGCGTGAAGTCGGAGCAGAGCATCTTTGCGGGCCATCTTAACACCTCCTGGTGTACGTCGAAGCGGATCAACGGATGCCGAGATCGGACCGACGGACCCGCACTGTCGTTTCGCCTCATCCCAGCGCCGATACCCGACTCGCGAGCAGACCATCCGGGTCTCAAGATCAAAGAGGATGATGGACCGGGACCAGTTCTCTCGCGGGCCGGGACATTGAAGGATACGCCAGCTTCATCGCGTCGGTGACCCTTACCCTGGAGAAATCGTTCGGATTCCAGTCAAGCACATTATGCGCCACGGGCAAGAGAAGCCGCCCGGTTTCGGACGTTAACAAAAGTATTACGCCACTCGGACACGAAGGTTTGCCGAAATTCTAGCATTTTTTTCGAGCAGACCCGGCCACACGCCCGATCAAGACAGAAGGTCTCTCGCTCCGGTTCGCCCGAGGACGAATTTTGACAAAACGAGGACCCGTAGTCAATGCATGCATGAATGGAATTTTCGGGAGTGATGGCCAGCTGGGTCAGGGTGCGGAGAGGGGTTCGGACGTGGCCCGAGGGCGGGTATAGTCGGCGACGACCCGGGGGACCGGGACGCCCGGTGTGCGGAGGAAATTGACGTACCGGTTCAGGGTCGGCCCGAGATAGATCCACTGCTCGATCAACTGCCCCTGGGACGCCGACCAGACAACTCGGTTCGGCTTGCCCCCCAGCCGGGCGCGGACTTCCCTTGGAGACCTGTTGCGCAGCGTGACGTCGGCGGGGAGCGTGGAGACCGACGGTTCGCCGGCCATCGCGACGTCGGCGTCGCGCAACTGCCGAGGCTCCACCCATTCCTCGTTGACCTTGCGGAATCCCCGGCGGCGAAAGGCGTCGGCCACCGCCTTCGACTGGGGGTCGATCTTCCAGGCGGCGCGGAGCAGCTCGGTCGCCGTGGCCTGGTCGCCGAGCATCGACTCGTACTGGCCCGCCAGGAGGAGACGGCCCTCGGCGTCGGTCGGGTTCAAGTGGTTCTGGCGCTGGTCATCGAGCCAGTCCCGGACCAGAGCCCGGGCACGCTCGGGCTGGCCAAGCTTTTCGCGGTAGAGCCGGGCCATCGCCTCGACGTCCGCGCGTCGCAACGAGCCGAGGTCGCGGGCGGCGGTCGCCAGACCACCGTCCAAGAGTCGTCTGGCAACCAGGGGCCGATCGGGCAGTTGCGCCGAAGCCTGATCGGCCAGTCGGGGAGCGTCCTGGGGTGCGTCGGCCGTCCGGCGTTCCAGCAAGCGCTGGGTCGCGTCGGCCCAGAGCCGATGGTCGAGCGCGGCGCGGGCCGCCGCGGACACGGCGAGGTAGCCGGAAGCGGGATCCTGGGCCAAGGGTCCCTCCCAGGCACCCGGGTCCACCTGGACGGGCCGCGCCGCCTGGGGAAAGAATGATGCGATTTCGTCCACCAGCGCCCGCAAGTCGTCCGCCGCGCTGGCCTCCGCGAGCCGCGCGCGGAAGGCCGCGTGCGCCAGGGCCGAGGGCTCGGGCTCGGGAACGTGATGGTCCCGGGCCTTTCGGGCGAGCGCCAGCCAGGCCTTCGCCTTCCGGGAGTCATTCGCGGTGAGCGCGGCCTCGATCCGGATCGCCTCGCCTTCCAGGGCCCGGGCCCGTTCCAGGAGCTCGTAGTCCTGGAGATCAGCCCCGCGACGCTCGGCCCACCGCGCCCAGGCGTCGCGGTGCTCGAAATCACTCGAGGACAGCACCGCGACCTTCTGATTGAGCCGTTCCAAGTCGCTCGGGAAGAACTCGATCGCGGTCACGTCGCAGGCCCCCTGATTCCCTGCACTCCTCAAGATCCCCTGGATCCGCGCCGCGGTCACGCGCCGAGGCGGATCGCACCGCAGTCGAGGGGGGAGCCGAAAGAGGATGGGGGTCCGCTTGAGGGTGATGCGCCCTACTCGATAGTGATAGGACGCGATCCGGTCGTCGACGATCACCTCGAACCCCACCAGGTCGCCGCGTCGCGCCAGCTCCGAGGGCTCGACCGTGACGGCCGAGGGGGTGGCGGCGACGACCGAGAGGGCGGCGAGGACCAGGATCCCGCCGACGACGAGCGCCGCGGACGGGGCCCGGTTCATGGGTTCTCCTCCGATTGGAGCTCGTCCTCGGACGGCCATTCGAGGACCTCGAGCGCCTTCGTGTGCGTGATCCGGACGCCGCTGTCCGGCTCGAGGCCGAAGAGCCATTCCTCATTATCCTTGTCGAACCGGAGCGCGTCGAGCGTCGCGCCGAGGAGGAGCTTCTCTCCGAGCTTCGGCGGGGAGGATTCGAAGAGCCGGAACCCTCTCAGGTCGATCCGCCCGACGCGACGCGGCCGGGGCCCCTCGCCGTCGGGGAAGACGCGGTAGTCGAGATCGTACTGGCCGGCGCCCGAGGCGTCGGGCACCCGGGTCACGGCGGCCCGGATCAGGATCGCGCGTCCCTTGTAAACCTTGTCGAAGTGCGACGACCACGACTCGGGATCGGGCTTGTCGGCCAGGTCGAGGATCGTCTCCAGCCGGTCCGGGACCTGGTTCACGAAGATGGCCGCTTCCTCCGCCCCCCCGCGGATCTCCGCCGAGCCCTCGGAGGCGTCGCCCAGGGCATCGACGGCCCGCTCGGCCTCCGAGAGCAGTTGATACGCCAGGTCGAACTTCCCCGCGTCGAGCGCGGCGAGCCCCTGGGTCTTGCCGATCTCGGCGATCCGGGGCAGCTCCTGGCGCCTCCACCATCGCAGGCGGTACCCGACCGTGGCGAGGACGACGCAGACGACAGCCAGGAAGAGGAGCCGATGCCGTCGGTGCCACGTCCAAGCGCCGAGTCGGACCCGGAGGGTCTCGACCGGGACGGCGACCGACGGAGCGCCCCTGGGCCGCAACCCCGGGCGTCGGGCCGGGCGAGGTCGAGGAGGGCCCGCCTCGGGGTGCCCCCTGGCGCGCCCGTCCGGCTTGGCCGGCGCCGGGGTCTCCTCGACTTGCTCCACGTCACGCTCGTACGCCGCTCCCCCAGGTCCCACCGACGCATGCTCCGAGTCGATCCATCCGATCTCGCCCTCCACCTCGCCGTCACCGGTTTGCCGGGGAGGAAGGGGTCGATCGACGCGACCGGCTCCTCCTCGGGGCCGACTGTAGGGCCCTCCACGGGGAGAGTGCGGCGCGAAGGCCGCGCGGGAACCGGTCCGCTCAACTCGGGCAAGGGACTGCGCGGGAGCACGAAGATTCCCTCGCCGCACTTGGGGCAGCGCAACGCCTGATATCCCGCCGTGCGTTCGCCCCTCGGACGATGCCCCTCCATGCAGACGACGCGGAAAGAGCGGACCTTGGCGGGCACGGCCGGAGTGACCCCTTGCAGCAGGTTCCATGCGCAATCAAAGATGTTCAATGAGATCGACCTTCGCGACAGGTAGCCAACGCCGACTCTCGAACAGGACAGATGTCA
>JAFANO010000608.1 GCA_019232645.1 Planctomycetaceae bacterium
CTCGTCGCCGTCTGCGAACAGCACCTTCTCCAGGTAGCCGGTCGCGCGCGCCTTGATGTCCACGATGGGGATGGCGGCGGTTCGCCCGGTGAACTCCTCGTAGGCCAGGGCCTTGCCTGGCTTCAGCTGAGCCACAGAGACAACCAGTGGGGCCTCCTCGACGGCAGGCTTGTTACTGTGACAGCCGGCCAGGACCATTAGCCCCAGCAGCCCCACGCTGCTCGGCAAGAGGAACTTCATGACGTCTTCTCCTGTTGGTCAGTCCCGGGGTCGTTTCTCTCTTTGTGGAGTGCGGCAGCGCTTTGCTCCGCCGCTTTGAGAGTCGGCGGGGGCCATCTCGGCCGCGGGCTGGGCTTGCCGCCCCGAGGGGGATTCGCCACCCGGCACCCCGCTCCCGGCCCGCCGCGGGCGGCGAAGTAAACCGTCGTTGACTTCATCGTAGGGAGGTTGACTTTCGAAGTCAACGGCCGTTTACTTGGAACGGGGAAACATCCGCAAGGAGCCGGGACATGCCGGAGAGGCGAGCCAGTGCGAGACCGAAGCGGAAGCGGGACGCCGCCGCGACCCGGGAGGCCATCCTCGAGGCGGCCACCCGCCGCCTCGCCACCCAGGGCTACGAGCGCGCCGGGGTCCGCGAGGTCGCCGCGGACGCGGGGGTGACCGCCGCGCTGGTCAACCGCTACTTCGGCTCCAAGGAGGGGCTCTTCGCCGAGGTGATCGCGCGCGCCCTCGACATGGGGCACCTGCTCCGGGACGGGAGGGCGAACCTGGCGGACCAGCTCGCCCGGGTCGTGGTGTACGGGGGGGAGGACGCACCGGACGGGGTGCTTACGCCGTTGCTGCTCCTGCTGCATTCCGCCGCGGAGCCCCGCGCGATCGAGCTGTTCCGGCGGGACCTCGACCGCACCCAGCTTCGGCTCCTCGCCGAGCACATCGGCGGCGACGACGCCGCGGTCCGGGCCGCCATGGTCCTCGCACAGCTCACGGGGTTCGCGATCCTGCACCACGTGCTCCGCCCCGAGGCGTTCGCGGACGCCCGCGGCGAGAAGCTGGTGGCCCTCCTCTCCAAGAGCCTCGCCGCCTGTATCGGCTGAGGCCACGCGGGCCGCGTACGACACCCACCTTGGCTTGGAGGAACCGGCCGGCCGTCCCGGACGTAATGGCGGGATCGGCCGATGACGCGGATTGGATGGTGAGCACCCGAGGTCCCTGGCGCTCCACGCCTCTCGTCCACCGGGGAGGTCGAGGCGAGAGCAAGACGATCACTCGACTTGGAAAGGGAGGCCAAGAGTCCCCTTGAGGCATGCCGCCGATTTCACGCATCGGAAAGGGGCTGCGAGGTAGGCCGCGCCCCGGACGAAGCGGGACACCCAAAATAAGTTAGTGTTTAATATTAATTATAAAATTTATAAATAAATTATACGCCCAACAGTTGGATGCGTAATCCGCCCTGAACCGCGCATCGAGGTCGGTGAGGCACTCAGCAGCCTGCTTGCGGAAGCTCCAAATTCCCGAGCGAAACCAGCCTCCCTCGGGAAGGGGTGGTCCGCACTGCTCCTCACGAATCGCGCACCTTGTGCGATTCCCGAGACCAAAGGCGAACTCAGCCCAGGCCGGTCCGCCCCGAAACCCAACCGATAACTGTTGGCGGCAACACATCGTGTCGCATTTTCACGGCATAACCTCGTGTCGCATGACACCATCCCCCCCTCCATAAAGAAGAGTTGGCGCGAATTCGAGGACATCTCACGGCGTCGGCACGATGATGATTTTGAGGCTCTGCGCTTTGGTTGGTAACTCGGATGGGGTCAGTCCAGGCCCCGCGGCGAGACGAGCCGTGGGGCCGGGCATCTCGATCGAAGCCATGTTGGCGCGCCGACCGAAGCCAAGCTGGCGCGCCGACCGAAGCCAATCGTGCCGTACAAAGCGAACGCGCCGAATGAGTTATCGTGCCGCACAACATTCACTGTGCCAAGCGAAGCCGAGCTCGCGGGACGATCGAGCTAAGCTGGCGCGCCGATGCGAAGCCAGCTGCGCCGACCGAAGCCAAGCTGGCGCGCCGACCGAAGCCAAGCTGGCGCGCCGACCGAAGCCAATCGCGCCGTACAAGGCGAATGCGCCAAATGAGATATCGCGCCGCACGATATTCACTGTGCCAAGCGAAGTCGAGCCCGCAGGACGATCGAGCTGAGCTGGCGCGCCGATGCGAAGCCAACTGTGCCGACCGAAGCCAAGCTGGCGCGCCGACCGAAGCCAATCGCGCTGTACAAGGCGAATGTGCCGAATGAGTTATCGCGTTGAACGATGCTCACTGTGCCAACCGAAGCCGAGCCCGCGGGACGATCGAGCCAAGCGGGCACGCCGATCGCAGCCAACTGTGCCGACCGAGGCCGAGCTGGCACGCCGACCGAAGCCAAGAAATTTCGCCAAACGAAGCCAATTTCCGAACATAATCAATCATCGCCGAACCA
>JAFANO010000139.1 GCA_019232645.1 Planctomycetaceae bacterium
TTTGCGGATGGACGCGGATCGCGTCGAGGATCTCCCCGTGGGCGCGGAGGACCTTCGCCCGGGCCCGGGCCTCCGTCGCGCCGGAGAGGCCTCCCGCGATCGGCCGGACGATCTGGTCGCGCAGCGCCGTCAGGATCACCGCCAGCAGGCGATTGCCGCCGACCTCGGCCACCCGGCGATGGAACAGCGCGTCAGCCTCGACGAACCGGGCGAGGTCCGCGGCTTGCTCCATCGCCCGGTACGCCTCCTCCAGCGGGCCGAGCTCGGCGCCCGGCCGCGCCGCCAGGCGCGCCGCGGCCCCCTCCAGGACCATCCGCGCCTCCAGCAGCTCGGCGACCGAGGTTCCTTCGGCCGCCAGCAGGCCGTCGAGGACCCGCGTCACCCCCACGCTGGGCTGGCCCAGCACGCGCGGCCCGCCCGGGTCGCCGTGCCGGACCGCGACCAGGCCCAGGACCTCGGCCACCCGCAGCGCCTCGCGGACCGTCGGCCGGCTCACCCCGAAGGTCGCCATCATCTCGCGCTCCGAGGGCAGACGCTCCCCCGGGGCCAGCTCGCCCGCGAGGATCGTGCGCTGGAGTTGCGCCAGGATCGCCTCGTGGGCGCGGGTCGGCTTGATCGGCTCGAACGTCGGCGACGGTCGCTTCTTGGCCATGATGCTCAGGATACTGGTCCGACATCGCGTTGACAATCCGATCCTGCGATCCCCTGGCGCCGATCCAGAGAAAATAGGGGAAAAACGAGCTCCGCCCCTCGACGCGTACTGGCAAGACCAATACGCTGTAGTTGTGCCAGTATCGCCTCATGGTCATGGGTCGGCTTGATCGGCCTGAACGTCGGCGACGGTCGCTTCTTGGCCATGATGCTCAGAATACTGGTCCGTCATTCCGCATCCCGTTGACAATCCGACTCTGCGACCCCCTGGCGCCGATCCGGAGAAAAAAATGGAAAAAAACGAGCTCCGCTCCTTGACGCGCACTGGTAAGACCAGTATACTGAGATTGAGGATCAAGGAAGGGCCGAGAATTGGCCCGGCCCGCTCCGGAGGAGCCGCGACGCGGGCCGGGACGCACCCGCCGTCGGTCGGTCGAACCGACCGCGGCGGGCCTGACTGGAGAGAGGAGACCGAATCATGTCGACCCGCGACGAGACGACCATCGACCTCGATGAGCTGACCCGAGACGGCTTGTTCTTCGAGTACAGCCAGGCGGCCGACCCGATCGGCTCGGGCGCCATCCCGCCGGTGCCCTACGCCGAGTTCCCCGCCGCGCTGCACGAGCAAGGGCCCACCGGCGCCATCCCGCTCGACCTCAGCCCTCAGCTCCGCTGCCCCGGCCCGGCGACGAGCCCGAGCCTCTGCGCCAATTTCCTGCACATCCGGCCGGGCGAGTCGCTCCGGGTCCGGCCCAACGCCTCCTCGCAGCTCTACTTCGTCATGCGGGGCCGCGGGCGGACTCAGTTCGACGGCCGGGAGTTCCCCTGGGGGCCCGGCGACTTCGTGACCTTGCCGGCCGGCGACGCGGCGGTGCACGAGGCCGAGGTCGACGCGGCCCTCTACTGGGTGCACGACGAGCCGCTGGTCCGCTACCTGGGGGCCCGGGCCGAGTCGCCGACGTTCCGCCCGACGCTCTACCGCGCCGAGGCGGCGCGGGCCGAGCTGGCCAAGGCCGAGGCCGACCCCGAGGCGCAGCGCCGCAGCCGCATCAGCGTCTTACTGGCCAACCGGGCCTGCGACCAGACGCTGACGGTCACCCCCACGCTCTGGGCGATGCTCGGCGTCTTGCCGGTGGGCGACATCCAGGTGCCGCACCGACACCAGTCGGTGGCACTGGACCTGATCATCGACTGCAAGCCCGGCTGCTCCACGCTCGTCGGCAAGGAACTTGACGATCACGGCCGGATCCTCGACCCGAAGCGGGTGGACTGGAAGCCGGCCTCGGCGTTCGTGACGCCACCGGGGCACTGGCACGCTCACTACAACGAGTCGGGTGCCCCGGCGTATCTCCTGCCGATCCAGGACGCGGGGCTGCAGACCTACCTGCGGGCCCTGGACATTCGGTTCGGCGCCCCGGACTGAGCGCCTCGGCGCCGGCCCGGGGGTGGAGCGCGGGGGTGGAAGGGACGTGCTGGCCTGGAGAGGGGGTGAGGTCGTGGCGAGTGCGGAGTCGGGACAAGGGGCCGGGCGGGCGCCGGCCGAGTCGGCGCGCTGGGTCCGGGTCGCGGCCCTGGCGGGCTTGCCGCCGGGCTCCGCCCTGGAGGTCCGCCTGGGCCACCGGGTGTATGCCCTGTTCCGACTCGGGGATTCGGTGAGCGGCCTGGACGGCCTCTGTCCGCACCACGGGGGGCACCTGGCGGCTGCCGGCCGGGCCGAGGCGGTCGTGACCTGCCCCCGGGTCGGTTGCCTGAGGTGGCGCTTCGACACCCGCACCGGCGCCTGCCTCCAGCACAACCGGGTCCGCCTGCGGACCTACGAGGTGCGGATTGAATCCGGCTCCGTGTTCCTCGCCACCGACCAGTCGGGCGCGAGTCAAGAAGATGCGGGCTCCTCGCGCCGGGAGGGCGCGAGGCAAAGCCAGGCACGAGCCCTACGCGGTCGGGCTCATGGGACCGGCTCCGACTGCGACGACCCGGGATGTGCGTCTGACTTCATGTCACAGGAAGGGGGATCCTCGTGTCCGCCGTCGAACGTCGAGAATTCCTGAAAGGGGCCGCAGCCGTCGCGGCCGCCACGACCGCATCCCTGGCCGGCACGGGCCCGGTCGCGGCCGGCGACGACCGACCCGAACCGGGGCGGGGGACGGCCGGCCGTCTGCGCGGCAAGGTGGCCGCGGTCACTGGCGCCGCCCGCGGGATCGGCCGTGCCTCGGCCGTCGCCCTGGCCCAACAGGGCGCGGACATCGTCGGCATCGACATCTGCGCGCCGGTCGACCCGCGCTCCGGGGTCGAGCCGGCGAGGCCGGAGGATCTCGACGAGACGGGACGGCTCGTCCGGGCGGCCGGTCGCCGCTGGCTAGGCATCGTCCTCGACCAGCGCGACCTCCCGGCGCTCCGGGCGGCCGCCTCCCGCACGGAGCGGGAGCTCGGCGGCCTCGACATCCTGCACGCGAACGCCGGCATCCAGGCCTTCCGGCCGCTGCTCGAGATGGACGACGAGGACTGGCACACCCAGATCGATGTCAACCTCACGGGCACGGCGAACGCCATCCGCGCCTTCGCTCCCTTGCTCGTGAAGCGCGGCGGCGGGCGCATCATCGTCACCGCCTCGACGCAGGGGCGGCACGGCATGAAGAACGGATCCGCCTACTCGGCCTCGAAGTGGGGGATCATCGGCTTGATGAAGTCGGCGGCGCTGGAACTCGGCGCGCACGGCATCACGGTGAACGCCGTCGTGCCGGGCCTGATCAACACGCCGTTGACCCGACACAAGGAGCGTTACGCGCAGGTGCTGCAGGAGGCCGGCAAGGTGCCGTCGGGCACGCCGGCGGATGAGGAGGAGGCGCGGAGGCTCCTCATCGCCAAGACGCCGCTCGGGGTGCCCTGGCTCGAGCCCGAGGACGTCGCGCCCGCGGTCGTGTTCCTGGCCTCCGAGACGGCCCGCATGGTCACGGGCGCGACCTACGACGTGACGGGGGGCGACAGCGCCCGCAACACGGCCTAACTGCGGCGGCGACCGCGGTCGCGAACCTTTCAGAGGGCAGCCGGACGCGGACAGGAGCATCCCGATGAACGACAGCCACGAGCACGAGCAGGTCGCTTGGAAGACGCACGGCGTCAAGGTCATTCCGGGTCATCAGCTCGACCCGAACACCGCGGCAACCCCGGGCATGGATCGCGCCGCCGCGATGCGCTGGGGCGAGCACCTCGAGTACGTCGCCGAGGCGGGGCCGGGCGATTTCATCTTCGTGCCGCCCTATGTGCCGCACCAGGAGATCAACGCCTCCGCCGACGAAACGCTGGAGTGCGTCCTGGTGCGCAGCGACAACGAGGCGGTCGTCGTCAACCTCGAGTGCCCGGTCTGAACGGGTGGAGTCGGTCACCGCGCGGGCCACCCCTCGGCCAAGGCGGGGGGTGGCGCGACCGGCCGCCAGCCCCAGGCGGATCTCCAGGGGGAAAATCGACCGTTCGACGCCATGGATCGATCACCGGCGGGCTGCGGAGGGCGAGCCGTGAATCCTCGCCGGACGTGCCTGCTCTGAGCGGAGGTTGTGCCATGACCAAGACCTATCGCGTCCCCGAGGGACCTCCGACTCGCGTCCCCGAGGGACCTCCGACAGCACCGGCGGTCGGCTGCGGACCCAACGCCGGCGGTGCGTTCTCGCAGGAGGACTACCACCACCCAGCCGCCGGCTGGGGCGCCGCCAAGAGCGTCGGCCTGGTGCTGCTGCGGCAGCACGAGCTGATCGACGGCGCCCGCGTCATCTTCAAGATGAATCACGAGAATGGAGGCTACGACTGCCCCGGCTGCGCCTGGCCCGACGACCGCCACGGCCTGACCATGGACATCTGCGAGAACGGCATCAAGCACGCCACCTGGGAGCTGACCAAGAAGCGCGCGACCCACGAATTCTTCGCGGCCCACACGGTGGCCGAGCTGTCGGGCTGGAGTGACTTCGCCCTCGAGGACGTGGGACGCCTGACCGAGCCGCTGCGCTACGAGGCCGCGATCGACAAGTACGTGCCAGTATCATGGGATGAGGCCTTCGCCCTGGTCGGCCGGCACCTCCGCGGCCTGGACAGCCCGGACCGGGCTGCCTTCTACACCTCCGGCCGCCTGGGGAACGAGGCGACCTTCCTGTACCAGCTCTGGGCCCGCGAGCTCGGCACGAACAACCTGCCCGACTGCTCGAACATGTGCCACGAGGCCAGCGGCCGGGCGCTCAAAGCCGCCCTCGGTACCGGCAAGGGAACCGTCGATTTGATCGACTGGGAGAAGACCGACTGCCTGATCGTCATGGGGGCGAACGCGGCCTCGAACGCGCCGCGGATGTTGACCTCTCTGGCTGAGGCATACCGCCGCGGGGCAAGTATCGTCCACGTCAACCCGCTGGTCGAGGCGGCCGCGACCCGCACGATCGTGCCCCACGACATCCTCCGGATGGCGACGTTCCAGTCGACCAAGACGAGCACGCTCAACGTCCAGCCCCGGATCGCCGGCGACATGGCCCTGATGCGGGGGGTCGCCAAGCACCTATTCGAGGCCGCCGAGACCGATCCGAAGGCGATCGATCGCCTGTTCATCGAGCGGTACACCGCCGGCTTCGAGGCTTACAAGGCGCAAGTCGAGGCGACACCGTGGGAGGACCTGGAGCGCCAATCGGGCGTCCCTGCGGCCCGGATCCGGGAGATGGGCGAGGTCTACCGCAAGTCGCGGTCGGCCATCATCAGCTGGTGCCTGGGCCTGACTCAGCAGGAGCACGCGGGGGACACGATCCGTGAGATTATCAACGTCCTCCTGCTCCGGGGCAACATCGGCCGAGAGGGGGCCGGGCCCTGCCCGATCCGGGGGCACTCGAACGTCCAGGGGAACCGCACCTGCGGCATCGACCACCGGCCCGCCGAGGACTGGCTCGCCCGCCTGGACAGGGCCTGCGGCATCACGTCGCCTCGTACCCACGGGCTCGACACCGTCCGGGTGATCCCGGCGATGATGCGTGGAGACGTGACGGTGTTCGTCGGGATGGGCGGCAACTTCGCGCGCGCCGTCCCCGACCCCGCCTACACCTTTCCGGCACTTCGGAGCTGCGACCTGACCGTCCAGGTGAGCACGAAGCTCAACCGCAGCCACCTGGTCCACGGCCGCGACGCCCTGATCCTGCCGTGCCTCGGCCGCACCGAGAAGGACCACGGCAAGAAGGGCCTGCAGGGGGTCACCGTCGAGGACTCGATGAGCATGGTCCACCTCTCCTTCGGCATGAAGGAGCCGGTCTCGCCGCACCTTCGCTCGGAGGTCGCGATCATCGCCGGCATGGCCGCGGCGTCGCTCCCCGGGACGAAGACCCCCTGGGCCGAGTACGCCGGGGATTATGACCTCATCCGCGACAAGATGGCCGAGGCGATCGCCGGCTTCGAGGACTTCAACCGCCGTGTCCGCCAGCCGCTCGGCTTCCGGCTCAAGCAGCCGGC
>JAFANO010000177.1 GCA_019232645.1 Planctomycetaceae bacterium
GCTCGCTGGTTCGGCGAGGCGACCCTCGACGCCTTCGCCCGAGGTCTCGAACGGTGGCGCGAGGGGGGCGCGCTCGAGATCGACATCCTCGAGCAGTCTCCCGAGAGGCTCTCGTTCAACGTCACCCGCTGCCGCTACGCCGAGATGTACCGTGCGCTCGGGCTGGCCGATCTCGGCTCCAGCCTCTCTTGCCAACGCGATTTCGCCCTCGTCGAGGGCTTCAATCCCGCGATCCGGCTGACCCGCACGCAGACGATCATGGAGGGTGCGCCTTACTACGACTTCCGGTTCCGAGACGAGGGCACAAAGGCACCCGAGGCTGACCCGACTCCCCCCGATGACCGCCCCGGCCCGACCTGACGCTCAAGTCACCTGGACTTTTTGTCGATGATCGCGATGGTATGAGCCGTAAAGGTTGTTCCAACGAGGGAGCGGGGGCCGTTTCCCCCGAGGATTCCCAAAGGCTCAAAGGAAGGGGCACTCGCATGCCGAGCGGAGCTCACGGCACCTCGCGACTGGCCTATCCCGGCACCCTGGCGATGCTGGCGCTGGCCCTGGCATTTCCCGTCGCCTTGATGATCTTCAACCCGACGCTCATGTTCGAGAGGGGCTGGGAGCAGTACGTCGGGACGGCCATCTACTTCTGGGCCGTGCTGGCGCTCGGCCGAGAGCTGGCCCGGCTCTGGAGCAACGAGCGGGCGTTCAGAGACGCGCCGGCTTTGCTCGAGTCGCTGACCGGCCGCGCCGCCACGGCGATCCCCGGCGTCTCGCCGCCAGGCACGGGACGGGTCGCGAAAGACGACCGACGCATCCTGCCGGCTCGGATGCGCCAGCTCGCCTGCTACATCGACGAGTCCCGGTCCCCGTCGATTTCCCAGCTGATGGAGCTGAACCGCGAGGGCTCGGGGCTCGACCAAGAACATCTCTCCGGGCATTTCACCTTGCCGAGATACATCCTGTACCTCCTGCCGGTCATCGGCTTCATCGGCACCGTCGAGGGCATCTCCAAAGCGCTGATGAACATCAGCCGGGTGCTGCCGATGGTCAAGGACCTCGACGGGTTCATGGGCAACCTCACGAGCGTCACGTCGGCCCTCCAGATCGCGTTCGACAGCACCCTGTTGGCGTTGTTCCTCAGCGCGGCCCTGATGCTGGTGCAGACGCTGGTCTACCGCCGCTCGGAGGACCTGCTGGCGCGGGTCGACCGCTGGGTGGTCGAGCACGTCCTTCCCCGGGTCGGGACGGAGGATCCGTTGGCCGCGGGACTCGCGTCGACGATCGGCGAGCAGCTCGGACGGCTCCGCGCCGAAATGGTAGCGGTCCTCGAGGCGCAGGCCGCATACTGGAACAAGGGGCTCGAGATCCCCATTACGCAATTCGCCACGTCGGTCGATCGACTGCCTGCGGCGATCTCCGGCTTCCAGCGTGGCGCCGAGGCCATCGGCAAGATCGGCGCCGACCTCGACGCGATCGGGACGGCGAGCGACTCGCTCCGCCGCGGCGTCACCTCGCTCGGCCGGATCGAGGCCGCCCTGAGCAACGGCGTGCCGAACGAGCACCTCGACGAGATCAAGCAGGGCATCGATCGCACCTGCGAGGCCATCGAGTCGCTGTCGAACTCGTGGGCCCTGGCGTACGAGCGTTCGAGCCGGACGACCCAGGAGCAACTCGCCAAGACGATCAACAGCCTCAAGGACGCCCTCGACCTGCTGAACGTCAGCATGGAGCAGGGGAATGCGCTGTACCGCAACATCGTCAAGAAGATGTTCGAAGAACGGTCCGGCGGGCACGGTCAGGACTCGATCCGGGTGGCCTGAAGCTGCAACCCAAGTGACGCGAGTCGCTCCGCGGGATCGGGGGCGTGTCTGACGCGCGACGGAAGGGGGACGCATGCGGCGATCGCGACGGAACGGACATGCGGGCGTGGAATTCGGCGGGTCCGGCGAGGATTCGTTCGTCGCCGTCGTCGTGACCAAGCTCACGGGCGCCTTGCTGTTCATCCTGCTCCTGACGATGGTCATCATGGCCCTGCTGCCCAAGGCGGTGGACCTGCCATCGTCGGGTAAGCCCGAGGGCGCGGAGCCGAAGGAGTCGGTCCCGCTGGCGATCACCACTCCCGAGATGCTGCCCGAGGCGATCGCGGGCCATCCCTACGCGGTCGCACTGGCGGCGACCGGAGGCCGAGGGCCGCTCCGGTGGGCGCTCGAGGGGACTCTCCCCGAGGGCCTGAGCTTCGACTCCGACTCCGCGCGGCTCCGGGGAACACCCCAGGCCGGTACGCCCACGCCCGTCTCGCTGACGCTCCGCGTCAGCGACGGGACCGAGAGCGTCCGGCAGGTCGCGCGGCTGGTGGTCTACCAATCCGATCGCCCGTTGGCAACCCCCGCCTGGTGGAAGCCCGGCCTGCCCCCGGTCGCCTGGCGCGACTGGCTCGAACAGGGCTTTGGGTTCCTCGTCCTCTGGCTCGTGTACTTGGTCGGCATGAGCACGCTAGCCAGCCTCCAACGCTGGTCGCTCGCGGCCATCCCCGACGGTCAGGACTGCGAAGGCCAGATGCAGGGGGTGCGGCATCGGTTCTTCGTCTACCGGACCCTGACCCGCGTGGCGACCTTCGGCGCCAGCATCACGCTGGCCCTCTGGCTCTGGTCGCACCGCGACCCCTCTTAGATCGCGGCGAGCACATTTCCCTGATCCGTTCCCTTCCAGTAGAGCTACTCACGCACGAATCATCGCCTATGATGGAATCAGGCCGGGTCGCCCTCCCATCGAGGGATGAGCGTGTGGCATCGTCGGCGATCTTAAGGGTCGTCTCCGTTGGATTTCCACCGTCGGATCGCGAGTCGCCCGCGTTTCGCCCGGTATCTCCGGCGGCGTCGCGGCGAGGAAACGTCGGAGGAAGGCTCGCGACGGGCCCCCGGCGAATCTGCGCCGCCCCATCGCCCGCTCGCCCAGCTCACTCGCGAGCTCTTCCGGATCCTCGAGGGGCAGCGCCTGGCGATCGGGCTGGCGCTGGCGACCCTGTCGGTCGCCACGATCATGAAGCTCGTCCCGCCCGCCGCGACGAAGCTGGTGATCGATCACGTGCTGCTCGGCCGGCCGTTGTCGAGCAGCATCCCGGGCTGGGTCTGGGTGCTGCCGGGCCCGAAGGGGCGGCTGATCCTGCTGGTCGCCGCGGTCCTGGTCGTCTCGGTGGTCGGGACCGCGGTCGGGCTCTGGGGGCGGTGGCAGGCGACGCGGACGACCAAGCGCGTGCAAGTCGCCATGCGCCGGCGGGTGTTCGAGCACGCGGCCCGGCTACCGCTGCACCGGGTCTACCAGCTCCGGTCGGGGGGTGCCGCCAGCCTGCTCCGCGAGGATGCTGGGGGTGTCGGCGAGCTGGTCTTCAGCCTGTTCTATAACCCCTGGCGTGCCGTCGTGCAGCTCGCGGGGGGTCTTGCGGTCCTGGCCTGGGTGGATTGGCGGCTCCTGCTCGGCTCGCTCGGCCTGCTGCCGCTGGCGTTCGGTTCGGAGCGCCTCTGGGACCGGTGGCTCCGCCCGCTGTTCCGCGACGTCCGCAAGCAGCGGCAAGAGATCGACGCCATGACCACCGAGACGTTCGGCGGCATGCGGGTCGTCCGCGCCTTCGGTCGCCAGCGGCGCGAGGCCTCGCGTTTCATCGGCGAGAACGACTTCCTGGCCCGCCAGGAACTCCATGCCTGGTGGTGGTCGCGGATCATCGAGGTCGCCTGGGACCTGCTGCTGCCGATCGCCTCGGGAGCACTGATGCTCTGGGGAGGGCTCCGGGTCCTCGACGGCCGGCTTTCCCTGGGCGACCTGACGATGTTCCTGGTCTACCTGGCGATGCTCCTGGAGCCGCTGGCCGTGATCGCGACGAGCATCACCCAGCTCCAGAACAACCTCGCGGGCCTCGACCGCGTGCTCGACCTGCTGCAGGAGCCGCGCGAGATGGCCTCGAGGCCCGGCGCGCGCGCCGTCGCGAAGTGCTCGGTCGCGGGCCGGGTCCACTTCGAGGGCGTGGGCTTCTCCTATCCCGGCACCGCCGCGCGGGTGCTGCGGGACATCGACCTCGAGGTCGAGCCGGGCGAGGTCATCGCCCTGGTCGGCCGCAGCGGGGCGGGCAAGACCACGCTCTGCAACCTGATCGCCCGGTTCTACGACCCGACCGAGGGCACCATCCGGCTCGATGGCCTCGACCTCCGCGACATCAAGGTCGAGAGCTACCGCCGCCTGCTCGGGATCGTCGAGCAGGACGTCTTCCTCTTCGACGGGACTGTGGCCGAGAACATCGCCTACGCCGATCGCCTCGCGACCCGGGCGGACGTCGAGCGCGCCGCCGGGGCCGCCCACGCCGCCGAGTTCATCGAGTCGTTGCCCGAAGGCTACGATACGACCATCGGCGAACGGGGCTTCCGGCTCAGCGGCGGCCAGCGTCAGCGGCTGGCGATCGCCCGGGCCGTGCTGGCCGACCCCCGGATCTTCATCCTCGACGAGGCGACCAGCAACCTCGACAGCCAGAGCGAGCGCCTGATCCAGCGCAGCCTGGCCGCGCTGATGCGCGGGCGGACGTCGTTCGTGATCGCGCACCGCCTCAGCACCATCCGCCGCGCCGACCGCATCCTCGTGCTCGACACCGGCGCGATCGTCGAGGCCGGGAGCCACGCCGAGCTGATGGCCCGGAGCGGACAGTATCGAAGCATGGTCGAGCTGCAACGGCTCGGGGCGGGCGATTGACCCTGTGCGCCGGGATGATGCGGCCCCTCGTCAGGCGAGCCCTGACGCGGCCGGCATGTCCCGGGGGATGGGCGGGTTCCCGCGAGTTTTCGATAAGGCCTGGCCGCTTCCAGCTTCTCAGTTCGACGCCCGGTTGGTGTTAGAATGGACTCGACACTGTCGATTCCGCGACGGACGAAAGAGATCCCGGACGCCAGGCGCCTGGGCGGAACGCCGCGAGACGACGGGCGGCCAATTCAGGGTGATCCACGACGAGGTTGGACGGGTCGCGATCGTCCCGACGGCGCGATCCGTCGGCTTTCGGCTACCGGAAGGGTGCTCATGATCGAGAAGCTCATCCTCCCGGAAATCCGGGAGCTGATCGAGGCCGGGGACCTGACGACCCTCGGCGACGTGATGAACCGCTGGCTGCCCGCCGACCTGGCCGGGGTGGTCTCGAACCTGAGCGAGGAGGAGGCCCTCAAGATCGTCCGCCTGGTGGAGCCGCCGCTCTCCTCGGAGATGTTCGAGTACCTCGAATGGAGCACCCAGCAGCACCTGCTCGACGAGCTGACCGAGCAGGAATCGGCCAGCCTCCTCGAGGGGATGGCGCCCGACGACCGGACCGCCTTGCTCGAGGAACTGCCCCGAGAGCGGGCCGAGCGGCTGATCGAGCTGCTCTCGCCGGCACAACGCGCGGTCGCCCGGTCCCTCTTGCAATACAGCAAGGACACCGTCGGCCGGTTGATGACCCCCGACTTCGTCGCGATCCGGAAGGAGTGGACGATCAAGCACGTCCTGGACCACGTCCGGACGCATGGCCGCGACAGCGAGACGCTCAACGCCATCTACGTCGTGGACAACGCCAACCGGCTGCTCGACGAGCTCCGGATCCGTGAGGTGCTCCTGGCGCCGCTGCACTCGCACGTCCGAGACATCATGGACAACCAGTTCGTCGCGCTGCACGCGACCGACGACAATAAGAGCGCCATCGAGGTCTTCCGGAAGTACGACCGGACCGCGCTGCCGGTCATCGACTCGCGAGGGACGCTCGTCGGGATCGTGACGATCGACGACGTCCTCGACATCGCCGAGGAGGAAGCGACGCGCGAGATCCAGAAGTTCGGCGGCCTGGAGGCCCTGGACGACCCGTACATCGAGACGCCGCTGGCATCGATGGTCCGCAAGCGCGCCACCTGGCTGATCATCCTGTTCCTGAGCGAGATGCTCACGGCGACGGCGATGGGATTCTTCCAGGGGGCGCTCTCCAAGGCGGTGGTCCTGGCGCTGTTCGTGCCGCTGATCATCTCCAGCGGCGGCAACTCGGGCTCGCAGGCCGCGACCCTGATCATCCGGGCGCTGGCGCTGGGCGAGGTCACGCTCAAAGATTGGTGGCTGGTGATGCGACGGGAGATCGCCGCGGGGCTGATGCTCGGCGTGATCCTCGGGGCGATCGGGTTCTGCCGGATCGCGCTCTGGAGCGTCGTCTTCCCGAACATCTACACCGCGCACTGGCCGCTGATTGCCGTGACGGTGGGGCTCTCGCTGGTCGGGGTCGTGCTCTGGGGGACGCTCTCGGGCTCGATGCTCCCCTTGTTGCTCAAGCGCCTGGGTTTCGACCCGGCCACGTCCTCGGCGCCGTTCGTGGCGACGCTGGTGGACGTGACCGGACTGATCATCTATTTTTCGGTCGCGATTGTCGTCCTGAAGCATACGCTCTTGCGGTGAGGGGCGGACGGGCGGTTGGCCGCGGAGACCCGTGACCTCGATGCTGTCCGGATCACCCGCCGTCATGCCAGGCCCCGAGGAGACGGCGGACGGTCACGAGCTGCCCGAGGTGGTAGGCGTTGTGGTCGGCGGCCAGCAGGGCCTCGCGGAGGATCGTCTGGCCCTGGCCGTGCGGGATCGGGGCGAAGAGGTCGGTGGCCGGGTCGGCCACGAGGTCGCGCATGGCCTTCAGGTCGACCCGGAATGAGTCGACGGACCGGTCCCAGGCCCCGGGATCGGGCGGGGCGTCGCCCTCGGGCCAGTAGCCGCCCGGGAACTCGGGCGAGATGTGGCCGGGATCGCGACAGAACTGGAGGATGTCCCACAGCGCGATCCGCATGTGCTCGACCAGCCGCCAGGGCGTGTGCGGCAGCCCGGGCGGCCTTGCCCCGCGCGCCTCGACGGGAAGGTCGGCGACCGCCGCCTCGAAATCCAGGTGGGCGTGGCCACCGTCGAGGAGCTCGAGCAGATGCTCTCGGAGCTGCTGGTCATGGCTCATTGGTCGTCACCTTGCGCAACTGGACCGTCAGCGGCTGGCCATCGACCATCACCCTCGCCGAGTGGGTGTCGCCGTTCAGCGGCTCGTGAATCCACTGGGTCGCGAGCGTCTCGCTGGCGATGTATGCCCTGTGGGCTTCGATCGCCTTTTCCAGGGCCTCCGAGTCGGTCCTCAGGTGCAGGGCGATCCGGTCCTCCAGCTCCAGCTTGGCCGACTTCCGCAGCTCCTGGACCTGCCGGACGACGTCGCGTGCCATCCCCTCGCGGGCGAGTTCTTCGGTGATCCGGACGTCGAGCGCGACCTGAGTGCCGCGGTCCGCGACCCCCGCCCAGCCTTCGGACGCCTTCATCTGGATCACGACGTCGCCCGGCTCCAGCACGGCCGGGCCACCCGGCAGGTCGAGCGTGAAGGGCTGGCCCGACTGGAGGACCGAGGACAGGGCGGCCGCGTCGGCGGCGTCGAGGGCGGCGTGCACGGCCTTGAGCCGGGGTCCGAACTTCGGGCCCGCCGTCTTCATGTTGAGCTTCACCTCGATGCTCAGCAGCGCGCCACGATCGGGCGGATGCAGGCTCACCCGCTTGACGTTCAGCTCCTCGCAGATCTGTTCGGAAAATCGCTCGACCGCGCGCCGTTCGCGCCCGTCGGCCGGCTGAACCTTCATCTCGGCCAGCGGTTGCCGGACCTTCACCTTGACGGTGTTCCGGGCGGCCGAGCCGAGCGAGACCAGGCGGAGCAAGGCGTCCATGTCGGCCGAGAGGTCGGCGTCCAGCAGCGCCTCGTCGGCCACGGGATAGTCGCAGTGATGGACGCTGGCGTCATCCCGGGAGCCGCGGACGACCAGCGCCTGATACATCGTCTCGGCCAGGAACGGCATCACCGGCGCGAGCAGCTTCGTCAAGGTCGTCAGCGCGGTGTAAAGCGTCTGATAGGCCGCGAGCTTGTCGGCGCCCTGCTCGCTCTTCCAGAACCGCCGGCGGTTGCGACGGACGTACCAGTTGCTCAGCCGATCGTCGACGAACTGCTCGGCCTCGAGGCAGACGGCCATCACGTTGAACCGCTCGAACTCGCGCCGGGCCGTCCGGATCAGGAGCTGCAAGTCGGACAGGATCCAGCGATCGATGTCGGGCCGCTCGGCGACGGGCACCTGCGGCGCCTCGGGATCGAAGCGGTCGAGGCGGGCGTAATTCGAGAAGAAGGCGAACGTGTTCCAGAGCTTGAGCACGAACTTGTTGCGGATCTCCTCGGCGGTCTTGGAGCCGAAGTTGATGTTGTTCGAGGGGGTGTTGCGGGCGAACATCCAGCGGACCAGGTCCGCGCCCATCGGCGGTTGGCGCTCGAGGGTCCCCTGGGGCGTCAAGGTCTCGTATCCCTCGTCGGCCGCGCCTTCGAAGGGGATGGCGTTGCCCTCCGACTTGTGCATGGGGCGGCCCCACTGGTCGCGCACCAGGGCGTGCCCGAGCAGGACCCGGAACGGGGCCCGGCCCGTCATCATGGCGCTCATGGCCAGGAGCGAGTAGAACCAGTTGCGGAACTGGCCGGGGAAGCACTCGGTGATGAAGTCGGCGGGGAACCACCGCGCCCACGCCTCCGGATCCGTGCGGTAACCCATCGTCGAGTAGGGCACGATGCCGGCGTCGAGCCACGGGTTGCCGACGTCGGGGATCCGGCGCGACAGCCCGCCGCAGCGCGCGCACGCGATCTTCACCAGGTCGATCCAGGGGCGATGGGGGGTGTGGCCCTCGAATCGGTCCCAGCCCTCGACGGCCCGCGCCTCCAGCTCTTCGCGGCTGCCGATGACCTCGAAGCTGTTGCATCGCTCGCAGGTCCAGATCGGCAGCGCGAGGCCCCAGAACCGCTTCTTCGAGATCATCCAGTCGCCCATGTTCTTCAGCCAGTCGAGCTCGCGCTGGAGGCCGAAGTCGGGGATCCACGTGATGTCGTGGCAGATCCTCGCGATCTCGTCCCGCCACGACATGTCGATGAACCACTCGTCCACCAGGCGGAACAGCAGCTCCGTCTTGCACCGCCAGCAATGCGGATAGGTGTGCGGATAGTGCTCCGAGGCGAGCAGCACGCCCTTGGCGTGGAGGTTGCCGAAGATCCAGTCGGCCGTCGCCGGGTCGAGCGCCGACCGCCCCTCCAGCTCGCCGAAGCCGGGGACGAAGAGGCCGTCCTCGTCGAGCGGCGCGATCGGGGGGAGCTTCTCCTCCTTGCCGAGCTGGAAGTCCTCCTTGCCGCATCCCGGCGCGATGTGGACGATGCCGGTCCCCTCGAGCTCGCCGACGGCGTCCCAGGCGATGACCCGGTGGAGCTCCCGCGCCGGCACCCCCGGCGCCCACTGCTGCTTGAGGGCCACGTCCGCGATCGCCGACGGGTAGCCCGCCGGATGACCTTGCGCCGGGAGCTCGTCGAAGGGGCCTTCGTAGGACCAGCCGACCAACTCCGCGCCCGCGACCTCGCCCAGGACCTCGAACCCGCCCTTCTCCTTGAAGATCTGCTCCAGCGTCTTGAGCTTGGGGACCCCGTCGACCCACTCCTTCCGTTTGAATTCCTCCTCGAGCCGTCGCGCGGTGAGCGCGCCCTTGGCCAGGTAATAGACATGACCGCGGTGCCGGAGCCTGACGTAGGTCAATCCCGGGTTGACCGCGGCGGCGACGTTGCTCGTCAAGGTCCAGGGGGTCGTGGTCCAGACCAGCAAGCTCTCCCCGTCGCGGTCGCGGAGCGGGAACCGGACGAAGACGGCGCGATGGGCGACGCGCTGATAGCCCTCGTGCATCTCCATCTGGCTCAAGCCGACCCCGCACCTCGGGCACCAGGGCATCGCGTCGAAGGCGCGATACACCAGGCCGCGATCGAAGCACTTCTTGAGGAAGCTCCAGATCGTGTAGTTGTTCTCCTCCGACATGGTGAAGTAGCTGCGGCGCTCGTCCGGCGGCCGCGACCAGTCCGCGTCGCGGTCCCAATCCATCCAGTAGCCGAGCCGGATCGATTGTTCGACCTGGATCCTCGCGTACTTGTCCACGCGCCCCTTGCAGAGCTGCACGAACCGGTCGATGCTGGCGAAGCGGTCGCCCGGGACCAGGCCCTCGATGTCGCGCTTCGACTTCAACTTGAGCTCCTTCTCCACCTCGACCTCGACCCAGAGGCCCTGGCAGTCGAAGCCGTTCTGATAGCGGAGCTCGTGGCCGGTCATCGCGAAGTAGCGCTGATAGGCGTCCTTGTAGGTCCGTCCCCAGGCGTGGTGGACACCCATCGGGTTGTTGGCCGTGATCGGCCCATCGAGGAACGACCATCGCGGCTTGCCCCGGTTCTTCTCGCGGAGCCGCTCGAACGCCCTCGAACGCTCCCAGAAGGCCAGGACGGCCCGTTCCTGGGCGGGGAAATCGATCTGAGTGTCCACTTTCTCGAACGACATCGTTGAACCTTAACGCACGAGGAGTCCAGGTCGTCCCGTCGTCGCGAGGACGACGGCCATGAGGATTCGTTCCCGCCCTGATCGGATCCGTGTCGGCCCAAAGGCTGATGATGAATCGACTTTTCGAACGACTCAGGGGCCGCAAAACGCCCGGAAAATCAAGACGATCGTAAAGGGTTTGGGCCTCCAGAGTCAACCCATCGCGGACCCCCATGACGGCGCGGGCATGCCCATCCGAGGCCCCGCCGATGACGGCGGATTCCAAGGAGGAAGAGGTCGATCTGACGGAGTACGAGGACTTCGCCGATGCCCGGAGGCAGTTGGGCCGGCTCCTCGACGACGTGTACAACCGGAAGCGGATCCACTCGGCGCTGGGCTACCTGACGCCGAGCGAGTTCGAGGAACAAGGGACCAGCATGCAGCGATCGCAGTGATGGATCGATCAAAACCCCC
>JAFANO010000204.1 GCA_019232645.1 Planctomycetaceae bacterium
CGGTCGAAGTATACCTTCGTGGAGGACGATCGCCCCACGGATCCCGAGCTTGCGGGATCGATGCGAGCCCCGAGGCCACGTGCAAGCCTGCCCGCAGGCCGGGCACTCGGTCCGGTCGCCCTGTGTTAAGTTGTCCGCTATTTGGCATCCTTTCTTCGGAGCTATTTGGCACCCTGCGTGCAATCGCGTCGACCGCCCGTCGTGGTGTCACGATCGTTGCCGTCGATGCCTCAGAAACGGGCGTTTCTGAGACGGTTTGGCTCCCGCCCCGGGATCCGCCCGAAGTGGCCCTCATCCCCGCCTCATTACCCGTCTCGGAATCAAGGTCTCGAAACTTGACCGGACCGGCGAGTTCTGAGACACTGCGGGCATGAGGACCC
Organism: Planctomycetaceae bacterium; assembly: GCA_019232645.1. Taxonomy (GTDB): domain Bacteria; phylum Planctomycetota; class Planctomycetia; order Isosphaerales; family Isosphaeraceae; genus JAFANO01. Next base: position 381 of record JAFANO010000204.1, read on the forward strand.
CATCCCAGGGCGGCCTGCTCGTCGGCTACGCACGCGTCTCGACCGAGGACCAGAACCTCGACCTGCAACGCGACGCCCTCACCCAGGCCGGCTGCCAGCGGATCTTCACCGACGTGGCCAGCGGGGCCAAAGAGGATCGCACCGGCTTGGCGGAAGCCCTCGCCTTCCTCCGATCGGGCGATACGCTCGTCGTCTGGAAGCTCGATCGCCTCGGGCGCTCGCTCCAGCACCTCATCGAGACGGTCACCACCCTGCAGGTGCGCCAGGTCGGCTTCCGCAGCCTGCAGGAGTCGATCGACACGACCACCAGCGGCGGCAAGCTCATCTTCCATGTCTTCGGTGCCTTGGCCGAGTTCGAGCGGGACGTGATCCGCGAGCGCACGCAGGCGGGCTTGCAAGCGGCCCGTGCCCGGGGACGGCACGGGGGCAGGCCGCGCGCCCTGGATGCGAAGAGGCTGGCCCTGGCGCGTTCGCTCCATCAGGATCCGAGCCACTCGGTGGGGGAGATCTGTCGCACGTTGGGCATCTCGCGGGCGACGTTCTACCGGTACCTGCCTTCGCCGGGTGAGCCAGCCGGCGGCGACGGTCATCGGGAGGAGTCGACCCGCGCGGCGCGCGGGTCAGCGAACCGATCCCGCCTCGGCCGACCGTGAGCGCAGGGTGCCAAATAGCTTCGAAGAAAGCATGCCACTTACCGGCGAACTTAACATTCTTGCTGTTACTGATCGCTGCGCAAGTCAAGTACGGTCAAACTTTCCGACGGTCCGGAGAATGGGGGGATTATAGTGGACCCCGAAAACTGGACCACCGGTTAAGCTATACTGGTGGCCCAGAGGAGGGGAACCAATGGCGGGCAAGCGGAAGATCCATGGGGGGGCCTTCAAGGCCCAAGTCGCCCTGGCCGCCCACAAGGGCGACCGCACGGTCAACGAGCTGGCCGGTCACTACGGCGTCCACGCGACGTTGATCCACGCCTGGAAGAAGCAGCTGATCACCGGGGCGGCTGGGATCTTTGAGGGCCCGGCCAAAGCGGCCTCAGCTGACGCCGAGGCCCGCCAGGCCGAGCTCTTCGAGCAGATCGGGCGGCTCAAGATGGAGCTCGAGTGGATGAAAAAAAAAGTTGCCCCCTTCGGCTGAGGACCGAAGGTCGTTGGTCGAGGTCAACCACCCCGACCTGAGCGTCCGCCGCCAGTGCGAGCTGCTCGGGCTGAACCGCTCGACCTTCTACTACGAGCCGGCCGGTGCGACGCCCGAGGACCTGCGGTTGATGCGACTGATCGACGAGCAGTATACCGCCTGCCCGTTCTACGGCAGTCGGCGGATGACGGAGTGGCTGACCCGCCAAGGGGAGGAGGTCAATCGGAAGCGGGTCCGGCGGCTGATGCGGGTGATGGCCCTGGAAGCGATCTATCCCAAGCCGAGGCTGAGTGCGGCCGGGAGGGGACACAAGATCTACCCCTATCTCCTGCGCGGCGTGAAGATCGAGCGGCCGGATCAGGTGTGGAGTGCCGATATCACGTACGTGCCGATGCCATCGGGGTTCATGTACCTGGCGGCGGTGATCGACTGGTACAGCCGGTACGTGATCGCCTGGAGGTTGTCGAACACGCTCGACGGGGGGTTCTGCCTGGAGATGCTGGAAGAGGCCTTGAGGTCGGGATGTCCCGAGGTGTTCAACACCGATCAGGGGGTGCAGTTCACGGCGGAGGCGTTCACGGGGAGGCTTTTGTCGGCGGGAGTGGCGGTGAGCATGGACGGTCGGGGGCGGGCGTTGGACAACGTGTTCGTCGAGCGGCTGTGGAGGACGGTGAAATACGAAGACATTTACATTCGAGGTTATGAGGCGGTGCTGGGATTGCAGCGGGGGCTGGCACGGTACTTTGCCTTCTACAATCAAGAGCGTCTTCATCAATCATTGGGATATGAGACGCCGGTGGTTGTATACCGGGGAGCCGGTGCCACAAGGGCCTGATGAGGGTGTAGCGAAGGATCGCCGATTTTTGGTCTAGACAATGGGGTCCACCTCAATGGGGGATAATTTCCGCCACCATCCGTCCCGTGTGAGTGGCAAAGACCTCGCTTATGCGTTCCCCATCCGTCTCCGTCGCCATCGTGGCGTGCGGCTCGGGAGGGGTCGTTCGTCCGGTCAGCGGGGACAATCGCTCGAGCGCGCCGGCGTTATCATCATACATCCCGAAGTGGCTGTGTCGGTCCATCGCCGACGTCATCTTGCTGTGTCGCATGAGTGTTTGCGCGAGTTTGGGCGGCGAGTTGGCGCGGGCCAGGCCCGTCCCGAACGTGTCGCATCGGCTGGAGGAGTCCCGAGCGTGGCCGTCGTCGTCGACGCAGGCGATCCCGGTGCGTCCCAGGTCGCGGCGCAGGATCAGGGCCGATCACTAGTCCCACGTCAAGGTGCCCCGGATCCATGGCCTCGATGGCGTGATCGGAGGGTCCTTCAGCGAGGACCGACCCGTGTCGCGGCGGGGGTGCGGTAGACGTTGGCTTCGTCGCGGGAGATCGCCTGATGAACCAGTGGATGGACGTCGGATTGGTCGAGATCAAGGGGCCGTACCCCGGCCTGCGGCCGTTCCATTCCGAGGAGTCGATGATCTTCTTCGGCCGCGATCAGCAGGTCAACGACCTCATGGAGCGGCTCGATCGGGCCCGATTCACCGCGGTGATCGGGGCGTCGGGGAGCGGCAAGTCGTCGCTGGTCCGCGCCGGCCTGATCCCGGCGTTGGAGAGCGGCGTGATGGTCGCGGCCGGGGCCCGCTGGCGGTTCGCGGCGATGCGGCCGGAGGGGAAGCCTCTCTACTATCTTGCCCAGGCCCTGATCGAGGGGATCGGTCCGACGCCGGTCGATGACCCGATCGACGAGGTAGGCAGTGTCACCAGCCATCACGATCATCCGGTCGTTGGCATCGAGAGCACCTTGCCTACCGGGGAGGGACATCGGACCCGGCTGGCCTTCTTGCACGCGAGGCTGCGCCAGTCCCCGGCCGGGATCGTCGAGGCGACCCGTGAGCTGGGTTGGACCCTCTGGCCGACGAAGGTGGCATGCGCGAGAACCTGCTGTTGCTGGTTGACCAGTTCGAGGAGATCTTCCGCTTTTATCGCGACGAGGGGGGCCGCGACGAGGTGCAGGCCTTCATCGAGCGGCTGCTCTACGCGGCGTCCCAGGAGGAGGTGCCGATCTACGTCATTGTGACGATGCGGTCCGATTTCCTCGGCCATTGCGCCGCGCTGAAGGGCTTGACCGAAGCGATCAATCGCAGCCAGTATCTCACCCCGAACCTGACCCGCGACCAGTGCCGCAAGGCGATCGAACGGCCGATACGGCTGTTCGGAAGTGAGATCGAGCCGATCCTGGTCAACTGCCTGCTCAACGATCTGGGCAGCGACGTCGACCAAATGCCCACCCTCCAGGCGCTCGGTACGGCCGGCTCGTACGCCAAGTGGGATCTCTCGGAGCCCACACCAATGCCTGTCCAGGACAAGATCTGCGGCCTTGAAGGGACGATCGACGGCGCTTCCCTCTCGAATGACGGCCGTCGCCTCGCGTTCTACACGAACACCGGAGAGGTCGGATTCGTTGAATTACGACATGATGCGTCCTACACCTGCGTGAAGCAGCCCGACGGCGATGCACCCGCGACGAAGCTCGTCAACATCACACTCAGCCCGGACGGTCGCAGGCTAGTCACTCTCAACCTCTTCGGCCAGGCCCATCTCTGGGACCTCGATACGAAGCCGTCCGATCGCCCCCCCGTGAGTCTGGTCTCCGGAGGTCGGCCGGTCAGTGCCGTCGCGTTCAGTGACGACAACCGGCGGCTGGCCATCGGAGATGTGCGGGGTGCGGTCCGGATCTGGGATCCGGTCGCCGGGCGCGAGTTGGCCCGGAGGGACACGGCGTTCGCCTGCCCGGTCACGGCGCTGGAGCTCGACCGGAGCGGCAAACGGTTGGTCGCGGCCGGCAATCGGATCGTCAAAATCTGGGACCTCACGCCCGGTGGGGCCACATTCTCGGCCGAGCGCACCCTACCGATTCCCACAATCGGTGTCATCACCAGCCTGACACTCTGCGGCGATGAGACCAACCCGGCCGACGACCACGACGCTTGCTATCTCGCCATCGCCGGTGACAACAACACCGTTCAGGTCCGGCAGGTGCGCGACCTGCATGCGAAGGCGACGGACGACGCATTCACCGTCCCGCACCTCGTGACCCTCTCCGGACACCAGGGCCCGATCCTGGAGACCGCCTTCGACCCGAATGCCCGACTGGTCAGCGTGAGCCTGGACGGCACCGCACGACGCTGGACGATCCGGCCGGAAGAGCTGAAGGAGATCGCCCGCCTCAAGGCCGGGCGGAACTTGACCCGAGAGGAATGGGCCCTGTATTTCGGAGACGAGAGCTACCGTCGGACCTTCCCAGATCTGGGAGAGCCGCCGCATTTCGCGGGCCGCGAAACGAGTCCGGGGAACTGGCGGCTGAAGTCCGCGTACCTCGGGCTGCCGATCCAGGCCTTTTGATTCCCAAGCCCGAGATCAAGCTGTCCGAATCTCGGAGGGTAGGCTTCCGCCTGCCAGGCGATGGAGGTAACGCCGCCTGGGGGTAAGACGGGACTAGTCGGTCGCCTGCGTCTGGTCGAGCAGCCGGACGGTGTCGTTGCGGGCGAGGACGAACTGCTCGCCGGCAAGTTCCAGGCGGGTAATGGCTGTGGCTCCGTGGCTCGAACGGTTGCTCGTTCCCGGGCCACGGAAAAAGTACGTCGCCGTCAGATCAGCGGGATCGTCCCAAACTGATCCCGAGGCCACTTGACACTGTCCCGTAGTAGTGGTCGTTTGGCTCTTATTGGTGTAACTGCCGAGAATTAATAAAGATACGGGCTCTGAACCGCTTTGCTTTGTGCCGCAAAGTTCCAAGTGTCGGAGGCGATGACCCGGGCTCACCTTGGGACGATCTCGAGTAAACCTGCGCGCCGCAGGTCGTAGAGACCAATTCACCAAGGGGTTACGCTCGAATCATCGAAAAATCAGTGGAAAAGCCGAGAAGCGTCG
>JAFANO010000385.1 GCA_019232645.1 Planctomycetaceae bacterium
TCGACACGCTTGACATCAGTCGCGCGGCGCTGGAACGGGCCGCCGAGTTCTGGGCAGCCTTGCGCAACGCCGGTGTCCCCACGGCAGGACCTCAGGATCTCGACGCCGACAGCATCCTCGCGGGCATGGCGGCGACGGCGTTCGATCCGTCGGACATCGTGACGATCGCCACGACCAACGTGGCCCACCTCGGCCGATTCCCCGGCATCGACGCGCGGGAGTGGTCCACGATCGCCTGATCGCGCGGAATGCCGGCGACGAACCCACGGCACCCCCGGCGACCCAGTTCCGCGATCGGCGATCGCGCGCCTGCCTTGACAGGGAATCCGGGCGTGGTACATTACTCGCTTCGGCATTTTCCGGCCGTGCGCCGCGCGCGGTGCTCCGGTTTCGGATGCGTTATGGAATCAGATTGGGTTCGGATCGGGACGCTGGCACGCCATCCCGCAAGAGAAACGTCTCCGGCCGGGATGAATGGGACTGTCGACGCACAATCATGCCCACGATCAATCAGCTCGTCCGCAAGCCGCGCCGGCCGGTGGTCTACAAGACCAAGTCTCCGGTGCTCGAGCAGTGCCCGTTCAAGCGCGGGGTCTGTCTCCAGGTCAAGACGATGACGCCCAAGAAGCCGAACTCGGCGCTGCGGAAGGTGGCGCGGGTCCGGCTCTCCAACGGCAAGGAGATCACGGCCTACATCGGCGGCGAGGGGCATAACCTCCAGGAACACTCGATCGTCCTGGTCCGCGGCGGCCGAGTCCGCGACCTGCCGGGCGTCCGCTATCACATCGTCCGGGGCGTCCTCGACAGCCTCGGCGTGGCCGACCGCAAGCAGGCGCGTTCCAAGTACGGGGCGCCTCGTAAGGGCGCCGCGCCGGCCAAGGGCGCCCCGGCCAAGAAGAAGTAACACGCATTCCAGAGATGTTGCGCGCCCTGCCCGGATCGGGTCTCAATGTTGAGATTTCCCACTTCCGATCAGCAGACCGGGTGTACGCAATTCCTGGAACCACGGATAAAACCCTCGATCTTCCAGGATCTCCGGCGGACCCGCCTCCTCACCCGGGGAGGCGGGTCCTCGATGGTTCGGGGGCATATACTGTCAGAATTCCCCAGGACGAACGCGCATGGCCCGCAAGTTCACCGCCAGCAAGACCCAGCTCCGGCCCGACCCCCGGTACGGCTCGAAGCTGGTCAGCAAGTTCATCAACTGCCTGATGCACGACGGCAAGAAGAGCGTCGCCCAGAAGGTCTTTTACGACGCCATGGGGCTGATCGAGCGCCGGCTCCCGAACGAGAACCCCGTCGAGGTGTTCAACCGGGCCGTCGAGAACGTCAAGCCAATCATCGAGGTCCGTTCGAAGCGGGTCGGCGGCGCCACCTATCAGGTGCCGATGCAGGTCAACAAGACCCGGCAGCAGACGCTCTCGATCCGCTGGATCCTGATGGCCGCGCGCGAGAAGAAGGGCCGCCCGATGGCGATCAAGCTCGCCGACGAGCTGATCGCCGCCTACAACCGCGACGGCGCCGCCATCACCCGCCGCGAGAACGTCCACCGCATGGCCGACGCCAACAAGGCGTTCGCCCACTTCGCCTGGTAATTCCGGCCCGATCTCGGGAAGCGGTCGCGGGCCCGGGGACTCCGCGTCGCCCCGGTCCGTTGAGCCGTCGGCGATGTCACCGCTGCGGGAGGATTGAGCCGCCTCCTCGTCCAGGTGGGTCGCGCCGACGCGTTGATCGAGTCCGGCGAGTGCATCCGCCGCCGGATCCTTCACCGCCGTGGCGTGCTCGACGGCCGCGTCAGGGTCCGACGTCCTCCGCCGCCTTCGGGGCTGGTATCCTGCCGGAGGTGGCCCGCCGCGATGGAGAACTCGACAGCTTCGACATCGTCGAAGGGGGGGTCAGCCGGTTGTGCCCGAGCCTGGGGCTCGCCCCCGCGCGAGCCAGGCTTTCAGATGGAATGGCACTTGCCGGGGCGTTGCGGTTCGTATTTCCGAGATGTTGTGGCACCTGGCCCCTCTGATCGATGGACCCGCGGATGCTGCCCGATTTCTTCCCTCCTGCCTCGGGGGGGGTCGGGGGATGGCCCGGCGCTGCGCTACCACGTGTCGACCGCTCCAAATCGGCGCCTGGAAGATCATTCGCCAGGGTCCCGCCCGCCGGGCTCTCCA
>JAFANO010000624.1 GCA_019232645.1 Planctomycetaceae bacterium
AGGCGTCCGAGGCGTCGTTCCTGCTGCTGGTCGAGAAGCTCGCGGGGCGGCACACGCCCCACTTCGAGCGGCTCCATTACCACGTGAGTGTCTCGGGCGAGTCGAACCGCATGCCGGTCACCGAGGCGACGGTCAAGCTCCGCGTCCGCGAGTCGGTCGAGCACACCGTCAGCGAAGGGGACGGCCCGGTCAATGCCCTTGACGGCGCCCTCCGTAAGGCGCTCGAGCGGCATTACCCCCGACTCCGCGAGATGTGCCTGGTCGACTACAAGGTCCGCGTCATCAACGAGCGAGCCGGCACCGCCGCGCGCGTCCGGGTCGTCATCGAGAGCAAGGACGGCGACTCCGTCTGGGGCACGGTCGGCGTCTCGGAGAACGTCATCGAGGCGAGCTGGCTGGCGCTGGTCGATGCCTTCGAGCACAAGCTGGCCAAGGACGAGCAGTCGAAGCCTGCCCGGGCGCGGGACGCCAAGGTTGTGGAGACGTCGACGGGCGTTTAGGATGGGCCCAGCTTCGCCCGAGGGGAGGACCACCCGACTGGGAGGATCAGGCATGGCCGTGACACAAGGGTTTCTCGTACTTCAAACGAACGGCGAATTTGACGTCTACAGCGTGGGCCAGTTTCCCAAGGGGACGGTGGTCGGCCGCGACGCCTTGCGGTTTCGAGTCGTGGGCGAGTCCTGGGTGCAGCCCCCCAAGACCCATTTGACCGGGGCCGAACTCGAGCAGTGGAGGCGACAGCTCGAAGAGGCGGGGCACTCGGTCACGGTCGGGCCATTCTGGACCGATCCCGACATGCTGGCGAAATCGGACGAGGCGATCCGGCGCGGCGAGACCGTTCCCTTGAAGGATCTCTTCGATGAGCTACGCCGTCGAGCTGACGAGCCCGGCCGCCGCGAAGATCGCCGGTTGGAGCCTGTCTCGCCACCTCCAGAGTGAGATCTTGAAGGGGTTGGACCGACTCACCTCGAACCCGAGTCAGTCCCTCATCCGGGTCGGCCCGCCACACGACGTGCTCCAGTTCGACCTGGTCGTCCATGATCCCGGCAATCCGCCGCTGGCCTATCTGTTCGTATTAACGGTGTTCTATGCGACCGACGAGGAAACGCTCGTCATCAAGGACTGCGAGTATGATTCTCAGGAAGTCGGACCCGAGTGATCCCGCTCACCGGGGGATCCCGTGGCGAGCGTGACCGTCTCCGAGACGATCCTCAGGAGCACGCCGGCAACCGTCGCGAGCCCGGACGTTGAAAAAAGATGAGCAATGACGGTGCTATTTTGCGGATCGACCATCGCATGAAACTCGCCGACCTCCCCAAGCAATACGACCCCCAGGACGCCCAGCGCCGCTGGTACGACTTCTGGCTCGAGCAGGGATACTTCCATGCCGACCCGGCGAGCGACCGGCCGCCGTACACGATCGTGATCCCGCCGCCGAACGTCACCGGGGCGTTGCACCTGGGGCACGCGCTGAATAACACGTTGCAAGACATCCTGATCCGCTGGCGGAGGATGCAAGGGTATGACACCCTCTGGATGCCCGGCACCGACCACGCGGGCATCGCCACGCAGGCGGTCGTCGAGCGCCGGCTGCGGGAGGAGGAGAAGAAGACCCGCCACGACCTCGGCCGCGAGGCGCTGGTGGAGCGGATCTGGGCCTGGAAGGACGAGTACGAGAAGCGGATCCTGAGCCAGTTGCGGCTGCTGGGCTGCTCGTGCGACTGGGAGCGGACCCGGTTCACGCTCGACCCGATCTGCGCCCGGGCCGTCCGCGTGACGTTCTTCCGGCTGTTCCAGGCCGACAAGATCTACCGGGGCAAGCGGCTGGTCAACTGGGACACCCACCTGCGCACGGCCGTCGCCGACGACGAGATCTACTACGAGGACGTCCGAGGGCACCTCTGGACGATCAAGTACCCCGTCGCGGGCTCGGTCGGCGGCGAGGCGCTGCACGTCGCCACGACCCGCCCCGAGACGATGCTCGGCGACACGGCGGTCGCCGTCCACCCCGACGACCCGCGCTACCGCCACCTGATCGGCAGGCGCGTGGCGCTGCCGCTGACCGGTCGCGAGATCCCGATCATCGCCGACCCGATCCTGGTCGACCCCA
>JAFANO010000651.1 GCA_019232645.1 Planctomycetaceae bacterium
ACACCGGCCTCGGGGCGAAGGTCGCGGCGAGTGGAAGCGGCGATCCGCGCGGTCCGGAGCGTCTTGGTGGTCGAGAGGAAGATCGCGCCGGAGTTCGGCCGGGCAGAGGACCCGCCGGCAGCAAGGCAACGCCGGCTCCCATATCTGACGAGGGGGCGTTCCGATCGGCGGCCCCGGCGCCCCCTGACGCGACCGAGGCAAGGATGCCTGAAACCGGGTCAGGATGGAACAGGAGGGAGACCCAAACATGCCCGGTCGGGTATCCTTTCCTGGTCCGGATCGCCGCCGGTCGGGACGTCCGCCGACCGCCCCGCATCCCTCTTCCTGGACAGGAGCCGCACCTATGTGGGTCCGCCAATGCGACCTCGACGCCGAGGCCGACGACCTCCCGCCGATCCCCTCACGCATCGCGTCCAATGAGGAGTTCGTCCCGCCGCCCCAGTCGGCCGAGCAGAAACAGTACGAGGACCGCCTGGCCCGCCTCAGTGCGGCCGTCGCGAAGCGCCAGGGGCGCTCCCGACGCGACTTCCTCCGCAGCGGCAGTGGCATGGCCGCCGCCCTGCTGGCCCTCAACCAGGTCTTCGGCGACTGCTACGAGGTCGACGCCGTTGAGGTCGAGGACCCCCAGGCATTCGAGGAGCGGTGGCCCAAGGACCAGTTCATCTTCGATGTCCAGACCCACCACGTCGATGTCGGCCGCAAGTGGTACGACGACACGAGCACCGGCCGCGGCATCAAGGCGTTCTTCCTGACGCTCCGGCCCGAGGCCAAGACCCTCGAGCAGGCGCTGGACCTGCTGAACCGGGCGCACTACGTCAAGGAGGTCTTCGGCGACAGCGACACCGTGATGGCGGTCATCAGCGGCGTGCCCAGCCGCGACTGGGACAAGAACCCGCTGCCGCCCGACCGGATGGTCGCCACCCGCACGTTCGTCAACGACCTGGCCGGCTCCCGACGCGTGCTGTCGCACGGCCTGCTGAGGCCCAACCTCGGCAACGCCGAACTGGAGGAGATGGAACGCCAGGTCAAGGACCTGAAGATCGACGCCTGGAAGATGTACACCGGCGCCGAGATCGGCGCCCGGGCGTGGCGGATGGACGACGAAAAGGTCGCCTACCCGTTCTGGGAGCGGACCAAGGCGTTGGGGATCAAGAACCTCTGCGTCCACAAGGGGCTGCCGCTGGGGGCCTTCAACGAGGAGGCGTGCCGGCCGCTGGACCTGGAGCGGGCCGCCCTGGACTGGCCCGACCTGAACTTCATCGTCTACCACTCCGGCTACCGCGGCGTCGGCTGGTTGGCGCACGGTACCGGCCTCCCGGTGGTGGACCCGCGGGGCACCGATCCGCAGGAGATCCCCTGGGTCAGTGACCTCCTGCGGATCCTGAAGCGGAACCCTGGGATCAGGAACATCTACTTCGAGCTGGGCAGCACGTTCAACATTCTGTCGGCCGCCGCCCCGCGGGCCTGCATGCACCTGCTCGGGCAGATGATCCAGGTGGCGGGGGCCGACCACATCCTGTGGGGGACCGACTCGATCTGGAACGGCAGCCCGCAGGGCCAGATCGAGCGTTTGCGGCGGCTGAAGATCGCCGAGGACCTGATCGAGAAGCACGGCTATCCGCAACTGACTGATGAAATCAAGGATCGGATCTTGGGCCGGAACGCCGCGCGGTTGTTCGGCCTCGACCCGGCGGCGGAGCGGAAGGCGATCCAGGCCGACAAGCTGAGCGCCGTGCGGCAGGGGCGGCGGTACGACGCGTCGACGCGGAGCAACACGCAGTACGGGTGGGTCTGGGTCGGCGGTGGCCGTGGCCCGACGACACCAGTGGGGGCCTGAGGGAGGGGGCGCGGATCGGCTCCATCGGGCGGAAGAACTGGTTGTTCGCGGGGAGCGACCGGGGCGGTCAGACGGCGGCCGTGTTGATGAGCCAATGCACGACGTGCAAGAACCTGGGTATCGACCCGCAGGCCTACCTCGGCAATGTGCTCGACCGGATCAGCACGCATCCGGCGCGGCGGATCGAGGAACTGCGGCCCGACCGGTGGCAGGCGCTGCGCCAGGCCGCCGAAGCCGCGAAGGACAGACCACCGTTCAAGCCCCGGGGTTCATCTCCGTCCCCGGGTACACCAGACGCTTGCCATCGCTCACCTGACCTGCGCATGGGGGACCGGGGCACGCTGCGCTTTGCCCCGGCCACCCGCCGCTAGTCGCGAACTCATGAGATGAGGAACCGGGTGCGCGTGATGTGCAGGACCGGATCTGTGGGGGACCTGGGTGGGCAACCACCCAGGTCTACCCGGCCCGAGAAGCCTTCCCGCGGCATACCGGGGCATCAGGCGTTGGATCCGGCCACCCCCCGACGGCGACGGTGGACGAAGAGGACTGAACCTACACCCGTGAGCAT
>JAFANO010000709.1 GCA_019232645.1 Planctomycetaceae bacterium
CGGAGAGAGACCACGCGCTCGCGGGTCCAGCGGTTGCCGCGCCCCGTGCGCAGCTCGTTCCGGTTCAGCGCCTGATCGACGACAATTATTTTTCCCGGCCAGCGATCATTAGAATTCCCGGCCCCTGACCCCCGGTAGGCTATCCCATTTCGGCTCTTCTTTGGCCGGAGCAAAGGGATGGTCACCGATCGCCTGTTCAGGAGGCTGCGGAAGTTGATCCAGACCGAATCCACCCTGACCAACGCCGCGGACAAGGCGGGGATCGACGAGAAGACGGCGCGCAAGTACCGCGACTCCGACGCGCTCCCCAGCCAGATGACGACCCCCCACACCTGGCGGACCCGGGAGGACCCGTTCCAGGACGTCTGGCCTGATCTCCTGGAGATGCTCCGGCTCAACCCCGGGCTCCAGGCCAAGACCCTCTTTCTGGACCTGCAACGCCGCTGGCCGGGTCGCTACCCCGACGGGCAACTGCGGACCCTCCAGCGGCGGATCAAACAGTGGCGCGCCTTCGAAGGGCCGCCCAAGGAGGTGTTCTTCGCACAGACCCATCACCCGGGCCGGCTCTGCGCGTCGGACTTCACGCACATGGCCGAGCTCGGCGTCACGATCGCCGGCGACCTGTTCGACCACCTGGTCTATCACTTCGTGCTGACCTACTCCAACTGGGAGACCGGCACCGTCTGCTTCTCGGAGAGCTGGGAGAGCCTGTGCGACGGGCTGCAGAACGCCCTGTGGGAACTGGGAGGGGTCCCACGGCAGCACCGCACCGACCGCCTCACGGCCGCCGTCAAGGCCGATCCCGACCCCGAGCACTTCACGCAGCGGTACCAGGCCTTGCTGGCCCATTACGGCCTGAAGGCCCAGGCGATCGCGGCGCGGCAGGCGCACCAGAACGGGGACGTCGAGCAGAGCCACCACCGGTTCAAGCAGGCCGTCGACCAGGCGCTGATGCTCCGGGGCGGCCGCGACTTCGCCACCCGGGGCGAGTACGAGGTGTTCCTCCGCAGAGTCATGGCCGGGCGAAACGCGAACCGAAAGGCGCGGTTCGCTGAGGAGCAGCCTGTGCTGTCGTCGCTGCCGGCGCGGCGGCTGGAGATGCGCCGGCGGGTCAAGGTGCGGGTCGATTCCGGGAGCACGATCCACGTCGGCGGCAACACCTACTCGGTGTCGAGCCGGTTGATCGGCGAGTGGGTCGAGGTCCACATCGGGGCCGAATCCTTGGAGGTCTGGCACGGGGCCCGCCGGGTGGACCACCTGCCGCGGCTCCGGGGCCGGGGCAAGCACCGGATCGAATACCACCACGTCATCGACTGGCTGGTGCGCAAGCCGGGGGCGTTCGAGGAATACCGCTACCGCGACGCGATGTTCCCGACCAGCCGGTTCCGGATGGCTTACGACGCCTTGAGGCGACAGGCGCCCTCCGTCGCGGTCACGGAGTATCTGGCGATCCTCCACCTGGCGGCGCGGGAGGGGGAGGGTGTGGTGGACGAGGCGCTGCGCTGGCTGCTGGACCGGGATCAGCTGCCCGGCCCCGCGGCGGTCGCGGAGTTCGTGCGGGACGGCCGCCGGCTGCCACCGGTGACGGACGTGACGGTCGCCGCCGTGGACCTGGCCGCGTACGACCGGCTCTTGACGGGAAAGGAGGTCAAAGATTTCGAACTCAGAGAATATGAAAGAGCAACTGATCGCGTATCTGAAGGAGTTGCACCTGCCGGCGATGCGGGGCGGCTTCGAGGAGCTGGCGCGCCGGGCGCAGCAGGAGTCGCACAGCTACGAGCGGTACCTGCTGGAGTTGGCGGAGCGTGAGTGCCAGGCGCGGCGCGGGCGGCGGGTCGAGCGGCTGCTGCGGGAGTCACGGCTGCCGCTGGCGAAGACGCTCGAGGCGATGGACCTGAAGCGGCTGCCGCCGAAGGTGGTGCAGCAGGTGCGGGCGCTTTTGGACGGGACGTTCCTGGACCGATGCGAGAACGTGCTCGTGTTCGGCAACCCGGGGAGCGGGAAGACGCACGTCTTATCGGCGATCTCTCAGGAACTGATCCGTTCGGGAAGGAGGGTCTACTTCCGCGACTGCGGGTTGATGGTGCAAGACCTGCTGGCGGCCAAGCGGGACCTGAAGCTGAGCCGGCTCTTCAAGACCCTCTCGCGGTACGAGGTCCTGGTGCTGGACGACCTGGGCTACGTGCAACAGAGCCGCGAGGAGATGGAGGTGCTGTTCAGCCTGCTGGCGGAGCGATACGAGCGCGGCAGCGTGATGCTGTCGAGCAACCTGGCGTTCTCGGGCTGGGAGTCGATCTTCAAGGACGCGATGATGACGGCGGCGGCGATCGACCGGCTGGTTCACCACTGCGTGATCGTAGAACTGAACGTCCCGAGCTACCGCGCGGAGCAGGCCAAGAAGGCCCGGCAGACGACGGCCACGGCATGATCAAGATCAGCCGATGGGTCCGGGAAAAATAATTGTCGTCGGCCGGGAAAAGTAATTGACGCCAATCACGGGGGCTCGATAGGGCCGGGGACGGCGTGTCCGGGATACACGCCGCGGGCCCAGCCCCGGAGTCGA
>JAFANO010000735.1 GCA_019232645.1 Planctomycetaceae bacterium
CGATCGGTCAGGTCGACACCGGCAGCTTCATGCTCAAGCTGGCGCTTTTGGGCGGGGCCCGCGGGATCGCCGCCAACGTCCTCTGGACCCGCGCCGAGGAGCTGAAGCGCGAGCAGGACTGGGACCGCATGGCGGCCACCGTCGACCTGATCACCAAGCTCCAGCCCCACTTCCTCATGGTCTGGACCTTCCAGGGGTGGAACCTCGCCTACAACGTCTCGGTCGAGTGGGACGCCCCCGAGGACAAGTATGACTGGATTAAGAAAGGGATCCAGTTCCTCCAGGACGGCGTCCAGAAGAATCGGAGATCGCCCGACTTGGCCTGGGACACCGCCTGGACCTACTACCACAAGATCGGGATGGCCGACGAGAGCATCATCCTCCGCCGGCTCTTCCGCGACGACGACGACGAGACGTTCAAGACCTACACCGACTACTCCGACCCGCGGCAGCCGGTGCTCGTCGGCAACGACAACTTCAAGCTCGGCTTCGGCTGGTTCGGCCGCGCCGTCAACCTGGTGGACGAGGGGGCCTCGCGGCTCCAGGAGGGGACCCGCGATGTCATCTTCATCGACCCGTCCCCCCAGCACAAGGGACGCCCCGACGACATCGCCTTCCGCTCGATGCCGGCGCACGCGCAGACCCGCTACGCCTCGGCGCTGGAGAAGGCGAGCACCCTGGGCATCCCCGCCACCTTCGGCGAGGTCGCCAAGAACGAGTGGGCCAAGACGTTCCGCGAGTGGGTCAAGTTCGGCAGTCGCGTCTACATGACGTACAGCCTGGTCTGGAACAAGGAGCTGGGCAAATGGGGCAAGGAGCCGGTTCAGCTCGACGACGCCACCCACCCCGAGCGATTCGCCAAGCTGACCGACAACCAGAAATACTGGGTCAACCGCTGGTCCGACCAGATGAACTACCGCTACTGGAAGGACCGCGCCGCCGCCGAGAAGACCACCAAGGGCGTCCAGGCGCGACAGCACTTCTATGAGGGGACGATCGCCTACAAGCGCGGCGACCCCGCCAAGACCGTCGAGGAATTCCGCGAGGGCCTGAGGCTCTGGGCCGAGCTGCTCAAGGACCACCGCGACTACAGCAATGACGAGTCCAACAAGAAGGACACCGGCCTGATCGTCCTCCGCTACCTCCGCGCCCTGAAGCTCCTGGGCGAGCCCGAGCCCCAGGGGATCCCGTTCCGTGACCTGGCCGAAGGCGCCGCACGCGATGATCACGTCGACCCATTCGACGCCAACGAGATGCTCGGCCCGACCGGCCTCACAGAATCCACGGCCCCGGGCCAAGGCCAAGGCCAAGGTCAAGGTCAAGGGCAGGGCAAGCCGGCCGAGACGAAATCCCAGGCGAGATGATCGAGGATCCGTCCGTCCGTCTCCCCGGCGCGCGTCCCCGCGAGCCTCGGGGGCGGAGGTCGATCCCGCCGGTGTCCCAAGGGGAGCAGACCGAACCATGAACAAGACCGCGGTCCTCACGGTCCGGGTCGGGCATAGCCCCGACTCGGACGACGCCTTCATGTTCTACGCGCTGACGCACGACAAGCTCGACACGGATGGCCTACGGTTCGTCCACCAGCTCGAGGACATCGAGACCCTCAACCGCCGCGCCCTGCGGGGTGAGCTGGAAGTCTCGGCCGTCAGCATCCACGCGTTCGCCCACCTGGCCGACACGTACGCGCTGCTGGCCTCGGGCTCGAGCATGGGAGACCGCTACGGCCCGACGGTGATCACCCGCCAGCCGATGGCACTCGAGGACCTCAAAGGTCGAACGATCGCGATCCCGGGCCGGCTGACGACGGCCTACCTGGCGCTACAGCTCTGCCTGGGCAAGGACCTCCCGGTGACCGTCATGCCTTTCGACCAGATCCTGCTGGCCGTCGCCGAGGGCCGCGCCGAGGCAGGGCTAGTCATCCACGAGGGGCAGCTCTCCTATGGAGACCAGGGCTTGCACAAGGTGGTCGACCTGGGCCAGTGGTGGTTCGAGCAGACCGGGCTCCCCTTGCCGCTGGGGGGCAACGTCGTCCGCAAGGACCTGGGCGACGACCTGGTCCGGAAGATCGCCGGGCTGCTCAAGCAGAGCATCCTCTACGCGCTGGGGCACCGCGAGGAGGCGCTCGCCTACGCCCTGCAGTACGCCCGCGACCTCGACCCGGCGCTGGCCGACCGGTTCGTCGGGATGTACGTCAACGAGTGGACTGTCGATTACGGCCCCAAGGGTCGCGAGGCGGTCCGCACCCTGCTCGCCCGCGCCGCGGACTCGGGCCTGATCCCGGCGCCGGTCGACGTCCAGTTCGTCGGTTGAGCGGATCAGGGTGCATCGGCGCCGCCCTGGCATGACCAGTTCCGTCGGGTGGGAAACCAATTCGCCGCCTGATTTCTGGAGCGGTGGCCCAAACGATGATCAAGGCCACCGACTCACCCGCCCGACCACAGTTCGCTGGTCAGGCGATGACGCGAAGCGCCCGCAGCCGGGCGATCGCCTCATCCAGCGTCTGGTCCGTCTTGCAGAAGCAAAACCGGATGTATCGCTGGCCGAGCGATTTCTCGAGGAAGAAGCTCGACCCGGGGACGGTCGCGACGCCGAGGTCGCGGACCAGGTGGCGGGCGAACGCGACGTCATCAGTGGCGCCGAAGGCGTCAATGTTGGCCATCACGTAGTAGGCACCATGGGGCGGTTCCAGGTCGAAGCCGATCTCGAGCAGGGCCGAGCAGAGCCGGTCGCGCCGGGCCTGGTAGTCGGCGGCGAGCCTCATGTAGTAGTCGCGGGGCATCCGGTAGGCGAACGCGCCGGCCTCCTGGAGCGGCGCGGCGGCGCCGATCGAGACGAAGTCGTGGATCTGGCGGAACGCGGACGTCAGCGCCGGCGGCGCGATCATCGTGCCGATCCGCCAGCCGGTCACCGCGTAGGTCTTCGACATCCCGCTGATCGTCACCGAGCGCTCGCGCATCCCCTCCAGCGACGCCAGCGCGACGTGGCGTCGGCCGTCGTAGACGATGTGCTCGTAGATCTCGTCGGTGATCGCGACGACGTCCCACGTCCGGCAGAGCGCGGCGATGGCCTCCAGCTCCTCCCGGGTGAAGACCGTTCCGGTCGGGTTGTTGGGGTTGCAGAGGATGATCGCCTTGGTCCGGTCGTTGAAGGCGCCGGCCAGCTCGTCGAGGTCGAAGGTCCAGCCCGGAGGGCACAACGCGGCGAACCGGGGGACCGCGCCGGCCAGGACGCAGTCGGGCCAGTAGTTCTCGTAGAACGGCTGCGACAGGATGACCTCGTCGCCGGGGTTGATCAGCGACAGCAGCGCCACGAGCATCGCCTCGGTGCTGCCGCAGGTGACGGTGACCTCGGTCTCGGGATCGACGTCCAGGCCGAGGTGCCAGGCGGCATGCTCGGCGACGGCCTGGCGGAGGCCGGCGGCGCCCCAGGTGGTGGCGTACTGGTTGATGTCGGCCTCGATGGCCCGGCAGGCCGCCGCCTTCAGCTCGGCCGGCGCCGCGAAGTCGGGCATCCCCTGCGCCAGGTTGACCGCGCCGTATTTCCGGGCCTCGATCGACATGCCGCGGATCACGCTCTCGGTAAACCGCGTCGCCTTGTGCGAGAGCAGAGGGTATTGCATGGGATGGGGTGGGGTCCGTCGCGTCGTTGAAGGGCCGGGCCGCACGCCACCCCGGTCGGGCGTGGGGCACGGACCCGGCGATGACCCATTGTCGCCCAAGCCGATGAGACTCCGCAACATCGCTTCGACCCTCTCCATCGCCTCGACTGCCCGACCCAGTGCAGGCCGCGCCAGGCGAACCGGGGGATCGGTTCGACGCCCGATTCCACGGCGTGGGGCCGATCGGCGGGTCGATACAGAAAACGACATTCGGGCGCGTTTGGATGTCGCGTTCCTCAGCGAGGATGCCGGGAAGTCAAGGAGGTCTCAGATGTCGGTAGATCGCAAGGAGGGTCGCCGGAAGGACCGTCGGGCGTTTCGGCCGACGCTGGACGGCACCATCGGGCTCGAGCCGCGGTACCTGCTCTCGAAGCTGCCCGGGCAGGTTTTCTTGAACCATCCCCAGCCGGGGGTTGCCTACGTCCACAAGCAGCCGCCGCTCCGGAGCGGGACGCATGCGGCGCCGTTCCCTGTCGCCGTATTCCCGCGCGGGCCCGCGGTCAAGGTCGAGGTGGCGCATGGAGGGCAGAGCGTGGTCGTCGCCACCCCCGATGGCAGCCATTTCCTGATCAGCTTGACCCAATTTGTCCCGACCCCGCCCACGTCGACGACCGGAACACCCGTGGCGGTGACACAGGCGCCGATCCAGGGGCAAACCCCGGGCTCTGGGCCGATCCAGCCGATCGGGACCGTCCGCGCCTATCAGATGTCCGGCGGCAGGGTCGGCCTCATCTTGGATGGGACGACGACGCAGTCCGAGCTGGACATCAGCCCCTTCCCGTTCCCCCAGCGCAAGGGCTA
>JAFANO010000749.1 GCA_019232645.1 Planctomycetaceae bacterium
GTGCAGCTGAAGGGGACGGGAAGGTGCCATTGACCGCGATCTTATCGCCGATCCCTCCGCGCGTCACCCTCGGATTGGACCGCCTCGCGTCGCCACGTCGGTGGTCAATCGCCCGCCTCCAGGGACGACACCGACAACCGCGATCCCGAATCCCGTCGCGACCACGTCGATCACAAGTTTTAAATATTATATTTAATAATATTATTAACTATTTATTTCTTTTATTAGAGAGATTGGCGGCGCCGACCCCGGCGGGGTGCTCCGGCATCAGGACACCGCGGACCCGACGGCGGATCGGCCGACAACGGCTCATGAATGCGACGGTGGCACGCTGCATGCTCGGCTTCCCCCCAGGTCGTTCGCGCCGGGGGCCGACGTCGTCCGGACGACCCCCACCCTCGATCGCCCGATGGCGGGGGTCGCCCGTCGCGGGCGGGCCCGGCCTCGGCAGGGGCACTCTGGCATCGAGAGTGAAGATTCTCCGGCTTTCGCTCACGTTTTCGCCTTTGGAACGTCGATCGCCAATCGGGTCCTTTCGAACCCGAGGACGCCGAGTGATAAATCGAGGAAGTCGGCGTCACTATTCCTCTTGTCTCGATGCTTCGTTTGCTTAGAATCCAAAAACCTCTCGGGCTCCAACTTTTCGTTGGGGTCCCTCCCACACCTCAGATATGAGGGTCCGGACCACGATGGGTGATTCTCCAAGTTCACCGAGCACCGGCGTCTCCATCCCAAACGGGACCGAGTTTGCGGATGGCGACGAGCCTCCCAGTTCCGCCCCGCGACCTTCCTCTCGCCACCCCGCCTGGGCCGACGTTCCCGAGACTCAGTGGAATGACTGGCGCTGGCAGTCTCAGCACGCCATCCGGCACCCCAGGCAGCTCCTCGATCTGCTCCCCTTCAGCGAGGACGAACGCCGCGCCATCGAGGCGCTCCAGGCTCAGTACAAGCTGGCCATCCCCCCCTACTACTTCTCCTTGATCGATCCTTCCGACCCGCGCGATCCGATCCGCCTCCAGTCGGTCCC
The DNA here is from genome assembly GCA_019232645.1 of Planctomycetaceae bacterium. Lineage (GTDB taxonomy): Bacteria > Planctomycetota > Planctomycetia > Isosphaerales > Isosphaeraceae > JAFANO01. Next base: position 1,028 of record JAFANO010000749.1, read on the forward strand.
CTCGCCGCTCGAGCTGGCCGGTGCCGCCGGTGCCGACGGCGAGGACGATCCCCTCGATGAGGACAAGGATTCGCCCGTCCCCGGCCTGACGCACCGCTATCCCGACCGCGCCTTGCTCGTGACGACCCACGTCTGCACCATGTATTGCCGATTCTGCACCCGGAAGCGCGCCACGATGAAGCGCGGCGGCTGGGATGCCGTCTCGCACGACGACCGGCGGATGGTCGAGTACGTCCGCGACCACCCCGAGATCCACGACGCGATCATCTCGGGCGGCGACCCGCTGACCCTCCCCCCCGAGAAGCTCGCGTTCTTCGTCGAGAACCTGACGGCGATCCCCCACCTCGACGTCATCCGGATCGGCACCCGGGTCCCCGTCACGCTCCCCCAGCGGCTCGACGACGACGACCTGATGGCGCTGCTCGGCGGATCGGGCAAGATCTGGATCCAGACCCACTTCAACCACCCGCGCGAGGTGACCCCGGAGGCGCGGCGCGGCTGCGACCGGCTCCGGATGGCCGGGATGCCGATCAACAATCACGCCGTGTTGCTCAAGGGGGTGAACGACAGCCTGGCCACCCAGCGCGCGCTCTGCCGGGCGCTGCTCCGGATCAAGGTCCGCCCCTACTACCTGTTCCACTGCGACCCCGTCACCGGCGCCGGCCATTTCCGCACGCCGATCTGGAAGGGGATCGAGATCATCGAAGGGCTCCGCGGGCACACCTCCGGCCTGGGCGTCCCGACCTATGTCGTCGACGCCCCCCGAGGCGGGGGGAAGATCCCCCTGATGCCGAATTATCTGCTGTCGGCCTCGAACGACTCGGTCGTGCTGAGGAACTACGAGGGGATGCTGGTCCACTATCACCCGACCGGCGAGCCCGTCGTGTCCCCCGAGCCGGTCGAGACCCAGGGCGTCAGCGCCCTGCTCGAAGGCCAGGGTGAGGTGCTCCTCCCCGAGGGGAATCCCCGGATGCTCCGCCGCCGGTCGCGAAACCAGGCCAACGGCAATGGTCATGGTAAGGGGAAGGGCATCGGTCGCCTCCACGACGGCGGTCGCCCCAACGGCAACGGCCACCACCACGACAATCCCAATGGTCACGGCAGTGGGAATGGCCATCACCGCGGCAACGGCAATGGCAAGGGGAAGCGAGGGATTGTGCCGTGAAGATCGGCATCGCCTTCGACCTCGCGCCGGCCGTTCGGCCGAGCGAAGGCCCGGACGACCGGTACGAGGAATTCGACAAGCCGGAGACCATCGCGGCCCTGGCCGACATCCTGCGCGGCGCGGGCCACGAGGTCGCCTTGCTCGGCGACGGCCGCGAGTTCCTCTCCAGGGTACTCGCCGACCCGCCGGGCCTCGTCTGGAACCTGGCCGAGGGCGAGGGCGTCGGCCGCTGCCGCGAGGCGCGCGTGCCGGCCGCGCTGGAAATGCTCGGCATCCCGTGCACCGGCTCCGACCCGCTGACGCTGGCCCTCTGTCTCGATAAGTCAATGACCGGCCGGTTCCTGGCCGCGAGGGCGAGCATCAGGGTCCCCGAAGGCTGGAGCCTGCCACGCGACTCGGACCGGTACCTCCTCGAATCAACCCTCTCCCAATGCTTCGAGCGCCTGGGAGGGGGAGGTACGCTGATCCTCAAGCCGGCATACGAGGGGTCGAGCAAGGGCATCCGGACCAATTGCCTGGCCGATGACGCGGGCGAGGCGATCACGCTCTTCGAGCGCCTGACGCGCGACTATCAGCAGCCGATCGTCGTCGAGGAGTTCATCGCGGGCGACGAGGTGACCGTCGGGTTGGTCGGGAACGGACCGGACCTCGAGGTCCTCGGCGCGATGAAGATCGTGCCCCTGAGGCCCGACGGTCGGTTCGTCTACTCCGTCGACCTGAAGCGCGTCTGGTGCGAGCACGTCGCCTACGAGATCCCGGCCCGGCTCCCGGAGGCGGTCGAGCGGCGGCTCTTCCGCTCGGCCGTCGACGCCTACCGGGCGCTGGGGTGCCGCGACGTGGCGCGGATCGACTTCCGGGTCCGCGACGGCATCCCCTACTTCATCGAGGCCAACCCGCTGCCCGGCCTGGCCCCCGACTGGAGCGACCTGGTCATCCTCGCGCGGGGGATGGGCGTGGCCTACGCCGAGCTGGTCCGCCGGATCCTCGACGCGGCGCTGACGCGGGTCGGCCTGGCGGAGCCCCTGGCGCGGGCCGCGAGGGCGATCCGGTGAGCGGGTCGCGTCCGAGGGTCGCGGTCCTCTACAACGCCCCGATCCTGGCCGTTGATCACCCCAATGCCGCCTCCGAGGCCGACGTGGTCGAGGTCGCGCGGGCGGTCGCGGAGGCGCTCGATGCGGACGGCCTCGACGCCAGGCCCCTGGCCGCCGCGCCGCCGGTCGAGCGGCTCGTCCGCGACCTGTCGGCGTCGCCGCCCGACGTTGTCTTCAACCTGATCGAGGGCTTCGACGGCTCCAGCGCCGGCGCGACGCGCGTCACGGGCCTGCTTGAGCTGATGCGGCTGCCGATGACCGGATCGCCCGCCGACGCGCTGGCGGCCTGCGCGTCGAAGGGACGCGCGAAGGCGCTGTTCCGGGATTTCGGCCTGCCGACCGCGCCCTTCGCCCTGGCGCGGCCGGGCGAGCCGATCCCGCGATGCGACTGGCCGGGGCCGGTCGTCGTCAAGCCCGACGCCGAGGACGGGAGCCTCGGCATCGATCAGGGGAGCGTCGTAATCGAGCGCCAGGCGCTACGCGACCGGGTGGAACGGCTCCGGGAGGCGTATGGCGAGATCGGA
>JAFANO010000639.1 GCA_019232645.1 Planctomycetaceae bacterium
CAGCCCAGCACGACCAGCGCGGTCGCCAGCAGCGACGCCGGCAGCCAGTCGAGGTTGCCCAGCGGCTTCCAGAGCTTGCCCAGGATCTCCTGGACCAGGAACCGGGCGATCCGCGTGCCCGTGTCGATCGTCGTCAGGATGAACAGCGCCTCGAACATGATCGCGAAGTGGTACCAGTACTTGATCAGCCATTGCATCCTCGGGATCGCCCGGTCGAAGATCCGCGCCATGCCGACGGCCAGCGTCACCGCGCCGCCGGTCCGGCCGTGGAGCGACTCGTGGACGTCCTTCTCCATCGCGACCAGCTCGCCCGGGGCGGCGGCGTCACCTCCGTCGTGGTCGGCCTCCATCGCCTTGAGCTGCTGGGTGAACGCGGGGCGGCGGGCCAGGTCGATGTTGATGTCGTAATACATCGCATTCGGCAGCGACGCCGCGGCGATCAGCGCGACGACCGCGACCAGCCCCTCCATCACCATCGCGCCGTAGCCGATCATCCGGATGTCCCCCTCCTTGTCGATCATCTTCGGCGTCGTCCCCGACGACACCAGCGAGTGGAAGCCCGAGATCGAGCCGCACATGATGCAGATGAAGACGTAGGGGAAGATCGGGCCGTCGAAGTACGGGCCCCCCCTGTGGGCGAAGACCGAGTTGATCGCCGGCGCCTCGAGCGTCGGGTTGGCGACGATCACCCCCACGACCAGCAGCGCGATCGTGCCGATCTTGAGGAAGCTCGAGAGGTAGTCGCGCGGGCAGAGCAGCAGCCAGACCGGCAGCACCGACGCGATGAAGCCGTAGGCGGCGACGGCGGCGATCGTCTGGTCGCGCGTCAGGTCGAAGTAGGGCCGCAGGCCCGAGTCGGGGATCGAGGCCCCGGCGACCGTCGCCGCCAGGACGGCGAGGGCGCCCAGCAGCGACGCCTCGACGACCTTGCCCTTACGGAAGCGGTACATGTACCAGCCGACGAACAGCGCGATCGGGATCGTGCAGGCGATCGTGAACGTCCCCCACGAGCTGCCCGGCACCAGCCGATTGGCGTCCTTGGGCAGGATCCAGCCTTCACCCTTGGGGTTGCCCCTCAGGTCCTCGCCTGGGGGGACGACGAGCTGGAACGGCTCGTGGACGGTCATCGACTGGTCGGGCGTGTCGCCATACTGGTAGCGCGAGCCGGGGGGCACGGCATAGACGACCGGCTTGTTGGGCGTGATCACCTTCTCGAAAGAGGCCCGGGGGGGATAGACGAGCACCGAGCCCGGCTTCATCGGCACCTCCTCGCCGCCGAGCGCCTTGACGACGACGATCCCCAGGCCCGCCAGCGTGATGATGATGATGTAGAGGATGGCGAGCGTCGTGGCCGCGCCGGCGACGGTGCCGATCTCGGCCCGGGCGATCCCGGCGAGGCTCTGGCCGTCCCGGCGGACCGAGGCCGCCAGGACCATCATGTCCTGCACCGCGCCGGCCAGGCAGACGCCGGCGATCAGCCAGATCAGGCCCGGCAGGTACCCGAACTGGATCGCCAGGACCGGGCCGATCAGCGGCCCCGCCCCCGAGATCGCCGCGAAGTGGTGGCCGAAGAGCACCCAGCGGTTGGTCGGGTAGTAGTTCTGGCCATCGTAAAGCGTGTGCGCGGGCGTGGCCCGGGAGTCGTCCAGCGCCGCCACCCGCGCCGCCAGGAACGCGCTGTAATAACGATAGGCTACGGCCAGGGTGGCCAGTACACCCAGCAGCACCGGCATGGTATGGACGGTCATGGCGGTTTCGACCTCGGCAGGGCGGGAAGGACGGCCCCACGGCCCACGACGTGTCGCGAGGCCAATCGTATCAGATGCTTCCAGTCTAAGGGAGCCCGCACCGGCGTCAAGCCGGGGGCGGCAATCGGGCGTGCCGGCCGGGATCTGTGTGAGAAGATTTGTTTCGAGAACGCTCGAAGATTCGAGATTCGAGATTTGAGATGAGAAGATTTATTAATTATTTGAAATCTCGAATTCGAATACGATTTACGCAGTTGGTTGTCAGATAGACAGTCGAAATGGGGCAGACAGGCTGTCTCTCTGGTTACCCGTGTTGCCAAGCACACCCATCCTTCTCTGCACCTAGTGGACAAAGGCCATCAACTGCTGAACTCATATTTCGAAACTCGAATCTCCCGCTCGACCTCCGGCTCGCCGTCGGCCCAGCGTGATCGCGCCGGCCAGGCAGGGGACCAGCCCCAGGGTCGTTTTGACGGTCCCCGGGTCGAGATAACCGCCCTGGACCATCCGGCCGGTTGCGGTGGCGAGGAACGCACCCTCCAGCGCCGAGAACCCGGCACGTATCCTATCACGGCCGAGGCCCGGTCGCCCGGCCAGGCCGCCGAGACGACCAGGAACAGGCCCACGACCAGGAAGAAATGCACGAGCCTGCCGTTGAGGGCGTTCCCGACCTGCCAGGCCAGGAGGCCACGCCGAGGGCCATCGCCGTCGCGCGCTAGCGGCGGATCATCGCCGCCGGGACTTGTAGCCGAGGGCCTGCAGGGCGGTCTCGACGGCAGTCAGGTGGTCGCCCTGAAGCTCGATGAGCCCGTCCTTGACGGTCCCGCCCGCCCCGCATCTCGACTTCAACTGCGCGGCGAGACCGGCGAGGTCATTCCCCTCAGGAGCGAGGTTGGCGACGACCGTGACGAGCTTCCCCTTGGCGCGCTTCTCCAGGCGGA
>JAFANO010000119.1 GCA_019232645.1 Planctomycetaceae bacterium
TCGTCCGTCATCAACCAGCTTGTCGCCAGCAAGATCACCGTGACCACCGTGCTGACCGCCGCGCATGGCAACGACCTCGGCGCCTACAACGTGATGCGAAACCTGGCGACCAAGACCAAGGGCCGGTTCTACAACGTGATCAACCCCAAGGCGCTGCCCCGGATCTACCAGAAGGAAGCGCGGACGGTCTCGCGGCCGCTAATTTTCGAGCAGGAGGACCCCTGGACGCCCAAGCTCAACCACTCGAGCGAGCCGATCATCGGCATCAACGCCGTACCGCCGATCTGGGGGCTGGTCCTGACCAGCCTCAAGGAGAGCGAGCTGGTCGAGGTCCCGCTGACGTCGCCGCTGCCGACCGGGCAGACCAACCCGCTGCTGGCGCACTGGACGTACGGCCTGGGCCGGTCAGTCGCGTTCACCTCCGACGCGGGCCGGCGCTGGGCCAAGGCCTGGCCCGACTGGGAGAGCTACGCCGCGTTCTGGTCGCAGGTCGTCCGCTGGTCGATGCGCCCGGTCGACCGCGGCAACCTGACGCTCAGCGTCCGCCGCGATGAGGGGCGGATCAAGGTCGTCGTCGACGCGCTGGACAAGGACAACAACTTCCTGAACTTCCTCCAGATCCAGGGAAACGTCGTCGACCCCGACCTGAAGCGCTCGACGATCGAGCTGTCGCAGACGGCGCCCGGCAGGTACGAGGCGGCGATCGAGGACGCCGAGGCCGTCGGCAACTACTTCGTCAACCTCGGCTACCGGGGCCCCGACGGCGTGCAGGGGGTGATCTCCTCGGGCGTCTCGGTCCCGTATTCCGACGAGTACCGCGAGCTGCGCTCGAACCCGGCGACGCTCGAGACGATCGCCAGCCTGACCGACGGCGAGGTGGTCAACTGGAAGAAGCGGCCCGACGGGACAATCGACCCGCGACGCACGGTGGACGCGATCGACCACTTCCGCCGCGACCCGAAGCTGGTCGCCCCGCGCGCCTACACGCCGCTCTGGCCGACCCTGCTCTGGCTGGCGACCGTGCTTTTCCTCGGCGATGTGGCGGTCCGCCGGGTCGCCCCCGACGTGGACCGGATGCGCAAGGCCGTGGCCGACCAGTGGAAGAAGCTCCGGGGTCGAGAGGTCGCTCCCCCCGTCGAATACATGGAGAAGCTCAAGAGCCGCAAGGCCGAGATCGGCGAGCAGCTCGACCGCTCGCGCGCCGCCACCCGGTTCGAGGCCCCGCCGCCGGCGGCGACGGTCCTCCCGGACAAGCCACACCCGCGAGGGAAGGCGGTCGCCGACGCGGCCCCAGCCGCTCAGGTGAAGCCTGAAGGGACAAGCCTCGACCCCGAGCAAAAGCCGTCCGAGCACGAGAGCTACACCGATCGGCTACTCAAGGCCAAGCAGAAAGTCTGGGAGGAGCGCGAGAAGGAGAAGGGCAAGGGGAATCCCTGACTCTTCTTCCAGTTCAAGTTGGGGCTCGATTTTTTTCTCTGAAAGTCTCCCTTTCCCGGAGCGGGGTGCCGCGAAGCAGCATGGCGGCTCGCTCGACGCGACAAATTGGGTTCGCTCAAAGCGGTTGTTACCCTTGTCCCGATCAGGACTTCCGCCTCGAAGTTGGGTTCGCTCGGCGCGCCGGGTTGGGTTCTCTCTGCGCGACATGACGCCTTGCTCTGAAAGTTGGCCTGCGTCCGGAACATGCATGCGATGGACCAAGCCTTCATGATTTCGGGGTGTCGCGCTGCGGCATCACAGCTCGGTCGGCGCATCGCGTTGGATTCACTCGGCGCGTCGAGTGACTCGGGAAATCACCGATCACCCGAGGGCGCATGCCTCCATACAATCATGATGATCGGTGCGCATGTCCGCATGCGGCAGGACGCTCTGTTCGACGCGGCGTCGATGCGCCCCCGACAGCGCACCTCGCCTTGGGGACCAATACCGTTGAAATAGTCGTAACTCATTGCAGCTTAGGGGGATTTCTTCTCCCTCCCCCGCAAGGGGGGAGGGAGATCAGAGCTCCTGACGCCACAGGAACTGACCGCATCTTCACCGGGATTGGCCTTGGGGACCAGTCTGACCCTCATGCCGGGTAGCAGGGAAGTATTGCTACTTCCCCGCCCCC
>JAFANO010000129.1 GCA_019232645.1 Planctomycetaceae bacterium
CAATTTCGGGGGCCGCAGTTCCTGCTGTAGTTGACTCTCACTCCGGCCCCCCAGCATCCGCACAACCTCTTGAGTCGTACGATGCTTCACCGTCTCCAACGCCTGACCGACCCACTCGGCCGTGATCCCTGTCACGAACCGGGGGAACCGGACCACGTTGGCCCCCAGGCTCGGCGTCGGCGACCGCTCCAGGGAGCTCTTGGACTTCCCGAAGATCGATTCGATCACGTCGCTGCAACCCACGGAGCGCCGGCCCGAGGGGATCCCAGCCCCTTGCTCCTTCACGAAGTCGCACACCTCGGCGGCGAACCGCCGCCCCCGCTCGTCGCGCGGCGCCAGCAGCGGCTCCAAGGCCTGGCCCGAGGCCAGATGCAAGCCCTCCTCTCGGACCTGGCGCCCGGGAGGCCCGAATCCGGCGACGGGCCGGACCGATCATCGAAAGTACCGGGTCGGTCCGTCGGGCGCAGCGTCGTTGCACCGGACCAGGATGAATCAGGCCGAGCCGTTGGCGTTCATCGCGAGCAAATCCGAGCCGTCGACTGCGGTCAGGCCGTCGAGCGTGGGGACCTGCCTCAGGGCGCTGACCTCGGTGATCTCCAGCGTCTCCGCCTCGATTGCCTCATCCCTCGAGGCATCGCTCAGTTCGCCGTCGCACCCCCTGCGCAGCCCCAAGACCCGGAGCCCATTCGCCCGCCGCGGGACCTTTACCCTCGATCGTTCCGAGCAGCTCGCTCAACGTCCGAGATTATGGTCGCATGATCCGTTCGAGGATTGGAGCCATGGTGTCGTTCGCGCCTCGGCCATCTCATCCGCCGGGGCGTGCCACGCCGCCCCAGCTTTCCTCAATCAATTCTCACAGCGGGAACCCGAAGAAGAGGCCCGCCGGTTCCGAGAAGCCGCCGGCGCGGGGCGCTGTCTGACACCTTTTTGCATTAATTTGATAGAGATGCTAGGCTATTCGACGCCACTCGGACGACCCATTTCGAGAGGAGCAGCGACGAGAAGCGAGCCGGATCACAGTTGTGGTGATCCTCCGGCCCCTTCGAAACAGCAGCAGACCGGTTTGCCTTCGCGGATCCCGGAGGTCTCTCCCACTCATCGAGGAGGTTACGGTGCATCCACGCCTTTCATACCTCGTCTGCGCCACTCCCCGCAGCGGCAGTACATTGCTTTGCGAGGCACTGATCAATACCGGGCTCGCCGGTCATCCCAAGGAGTACTTCGAAGCCTTGAGGCACAGCGGGCTCCCCAGGCGACCCAGGGAGTACTTCACCGGCTTGGATAATGCCGAGGTCCTCGATTTGCTGGGTGAATACTCCACGCTGGACAGGGCGCCGAAACGATTCGCTCACGGTGAGGAGTACGCGCGCTATCTCGATCAGGTGTTCGAGGAGGGGACGACTCCCAACGGCGTCTTCGGCGCGAAGATCATGTGGGGCTATCTGGACGACTTCGTCGGCAATCTGCGCGAGATCGCGACCTACCGAGACCTGCCCGTGCCCGAGCTGCTGGCCACCGTCTTCCCCGACCTGCGTTACATCTACGTGACGCGCAGGGACAAGGTCCGCCAGGCGGTCTCGCTGTGGAAGGCGATCCAGAACTCGATCTGGGGACAACAGGAGGGTTCCCCCGCACCCCAGGCCAACCACAAACTCGTCTTCCACGTCGAGGCCATCGACCACCTATTACGGGGGACCGTGGACCAAGAGGAGGCCTGGCGGCGCTACTTCGCGGAGAACAACATTCAACCCTTCCACGTGATCTACGAGGAGTTGGTGCCATCCTACGAGCAGACGGCGCTCGATACGTTACATTATCTGCATATCGATATCCCGGAGCGCATCGTCTTCAAGGAGAGGCGCATGAAGCGCCAGGCCAACGCCCTCTCCGAGGAATGGGTGCAGCGTTATCACGCCCTCAAAGTTCCCGCTCCGTGATGCGCCGTTGAACGGTATTGGCTTGAGCTGTGGAAGTGTCAGAGGCGATCCGTAAAGGATATCTGCTTCCTTCGGAGGGTGAGTCGGTGCCGAGCAACCCACCGGAAACCCCAGCTCAGACCTCGGTGGGTCTCGCACCGCTGACCCACCCGACCCTTGTCATACGGATTCCAGGAATTTCGTGCGCTCGGTCTGCTGATTTGAAAACTGAAATCTCAAATTTGAGATCCGGACAGGGCGCACAAAATATCTGGAATGCGTATCAGAGGGGCCTTCCCGGGATGGCCTCTCAAACGACTGCCTCTTCCGCGAGGGGCGCGAGCACTTCGACGCGCCCCGCGGTCGGCCCGACCAACACGACCCCGCCTTTCCCGAGGAAAGTCCCCTCCCACGACTGGCTGACGAAGGCCAGGGCGACCGCGCCCGTCGATCCGATCAAAGCGAAGGCCAAGAAGCCGCCGCTATAGCTGTGGGTCCACTGCCTCAGGATGCCGAGGAGGGTCGGGAGTATGAACCCCCCGAGCCCCCCCGCGGCGCCGACGATCCCGGTGATGGCGCCGATCTCCTTGGGGAACCGCTGGGGGACCAGTTGGAAGACGGCGCCGTTGCCCATCCCCATCAGCACCAGGCCCGTGGCGAGCAGCAGGGTGCAGGGGACCAGGGGGGGCATGGACGAAACGCCCGCCATCGTTGCCGCGACGCCGAGGTAGAGCAAGAGGAGCACCCGGACGCCGCCGAACCGGTCGGAGAGGTAGCCTCCGAGGGGGCGGATCAGTGAGCCGCTGATGGCGCAGAGCGTGACGAAGGCCCCGGCCTGGACCTTCGTCAGCGCGTATTGATCGCGGAAGAAGATGCCCAGGAAGCTCACCAGCCCCACGAACCCGCCGAATGTGATGGCATAGAAGAGGCAGAACCAACCGGCATCGGCGATCCTCAAGACCGCCGCGTAGTCGGCCAGCGTCTTCGGCGCGGGGTGGCTCGGGCTGTCCTTGGCCAGCAGCGCGAACAAGGCCAGGGTCGCGAGCACCGGGATCAGCGCCAGCCCGAACGCGGCATGCCAGCTCCAGGTCGCCGCGACCCAGGGGCCGAACAGGGTGGCCAGGGCGGTGCCTCCATTGCCCGCCCCGGCGATCCCCAGCACCAGCCCCTGGAACTGTGGGGGATACCAGCGACTCGCCAGGGGCAACGCGGCGGCGAAGCTCGCCCCGGCCACCCCGAGCATCAGGCCCAGCAGCAAGACCTTGGGGTAACTATCCGCCCACAACCAGCCCATCAGCAGAGGAATGACCGTCAGGGCCAGCCCGAGCATCGCGGTCTTCCGCGCCCCGATGTGGTCGGCCAGGGGGCCGAGGACCAGGCGGAGCAGCGACCCGCCCAGCAGGGGGACCGCGACCATCAGGCCCTTCCGCGAGTCGGAGAGGTGCCCGAGGTCGGGGATGATCGAATTGGCCAGCGCGCCGACCATCATCCAGGCCATGCAACTGATGGTGAAGTAGAGGAGCGCGCAACCGAGGGTCGGCATGTGCCCGGCGCGGCGGAAGTCGCGGAGATTCATCGGCGGAGCCTCCATGGTCGGGTCCAGGGACACGAAGACGGTGGAGGCCAGGCCGGCCAACACCCGGGCCCCTGCCCGTGACGACGGAGCAGAGGGCCCATGTCTCCCTCATCCTCGGGGAGAGGACCGGGCGAGGGTGCTTGGCGTTCGCGGATCGTGACGGGAGCGGGATTACTTCGACGGGGACGTGGTATCCAACATCGGACGCGAGGACGTCTCGACGACGATCGCCTTGTGCGGCCGGTCGCGCCGCGAGGTGCGGGCGAAGGTGGGCTCGGCCTCCGGCGCGTCGGGGGCCGGGGCCAGCCGGACGGCACAGTACTTGTATTCGGGCTGCTTGGCGATCCGGCCGATGGCCGCGATCGTCAGGTAGTTGGCAGCCAGGTGCTCCCCTTGCTGGTCGCCCCAGTGGAAGGGGACGAAGACCACGCCCCGCGTCAGCCCCGGGTTGATCTTGACCGGGAGCCGGAGCAGCCCGCGACGGCTGCTCAGCTCGGCCAATTGCCCCGCGGCCAGCCCGACCTCGGCCGCGTCGTCGGGGTGGACCTCGACGAACGCCGACGGCTCGCGCTGCACGAGCTTGGGCGACTTGCCCGTGCGGGTCAGGGTGTGCCAGTGTGCGTAAAGTCGGCCGGTCATCAGGACGAGGGGGAACTCGTGGTCGGTCGTCTCGCGCGGGGGCTGATTCGGCCGGGAGAGGAACCGGGCGCGACCGCTGGGGGTCGGGAACTTCCGGTCGAGGTAGAGCCGCTCGGTCCCCGGGTGATCGACGCTCGGGCAGGGCCAGCGCAGGTGCCGCTCGCGCCGGAGCCGCTCGGAGGTCATGCCCGCCATGTCGCAGGGCCGCCCCGTGGTCAGCCCGATGAACTCGTCCCAGACCTCGCTCGCGTCCTGGAACGCGAACCCGGAGTAACCCAACGCCTGGCCGAACCTGGCCAAGATCTGCCAGTCGGGCAGGGCCTTGCCGGGCGGATCGACGACCTGCTCGCTGAACGAGACGAGTCGCTCGCTGTTGGTGCTGGTGAAGGACTTCTCGGCCCACTGCCCGGCGGCCAGCCCGGCCTCGGCCGCGTCGTCGGGGTGGACCTCGACGAA
>JAFANO010000694.1 GCA_019232645.1 Planctomycetaceae bacterium
CGGCCGGACCGGCGTCGCGTGTCGCTGCCGGAGGTGCATCGGCAGATCTGCGACTGGCTTCGGCTCGAAGCGGCCAAGGAGTTGCTGTCGCGTGAGCTCATGACCGTGCCAGAGCGGGTCCCTGCGTAATTGACAAAGTAGTATTAAGAGCAAGAGGAGGAACAGGGTGGGAGGAATCCAGCCCATGAGTATGACAGGGGAGCGTAGGAGGATCGGTGTCGTCCCGGCGCTGACGTTTTTGGTGGGGTGGGGGGTCGGGGTCCTCGGCGCGGCCGAGCCGTCGAGGCAGGGGGTCACCTGGCCCGGGATGACCCGCTCGGGGGCGGTCCTGCTCCCCAACGGCTGGTCGCTCCGGCCCGCGGGGACGCAGGCGGGGCTGGGCGACTTCCCGGTCGTGATGGCCGTGCACCCGAGCGAGCCGGTCCTCGCCGTCCTGCACGCCGGCTACGGCGAGCATGAGGTCGTGACCCTCGAGGCCGAGACCGGGAAGGTGATCGGCCGCGTGGCCCTGCCCGAGACCTTCGCCGGGCTCGCCTGGTCGCCCGACGGGACCCGGCTCTACGCAGGGGGGGCGTCCGATGGGGTCGTCTACCGCTTCGACCACGACGGCGGGCTGCTCTCCCGCAATGCCGCGATCCCCTGCCATCCCCCGGCCGCCGGGGATTCGAAGCGGGAGAGCTGCGTCTCCGGCATCGTCGTGTCGGGCGACGGCAAGACCCTCTGGGTCGCCGACGCCTTCGCCCATTCGGTCGTCCGGCTCGAGGGCCTGGAGGCGACCCGGGCGGCGCAGGTCACCGAGTTGCCGATGGGCAGGGGCTCCTACCCCTACGGCCTGGCCTGGGACGAGGCGAGGCGACGGCTGTATGTGAGCCTCTGGAACCGGGCCGAGGTCGCAGTCATCGATACCGAGGCGAAGGAAGTCGTCGGCCACTGGAAGGCTCAGGAGCACCCCAACGAGGTGCTCCTGGCGCGGGGTGGCAAGGTGCTCTACGTCGCCAACGCCAACCGCAACACCGTCTCGGTCATCGATACCGCGACGGGCAAGGCGGTCGAGGTGATCGGCACGGCGATCGCGCCAGGTGCCCCCTCGGGGTGCACGCCCAGCTCCCTGGCGCTGTCGCCCGACGCGTCGGTGCTGTTCGTCGCCAACGCCAACACGAACAATGTCGCCGTGGTGAACGTCAAGGACCTCGGCGGCGGCACGCCGCTGGGGTTCATCCCGACGGGGTGGTATCCGACCTCGGTCCGGGTCGCGCACGACGGCAAGCGGCTCTACGTGGCCAACGGCAAGGGGGCGACCTCGAAGGCCAACCGCGAGGGCCCCAACCCGCTGGTCAACCCCGGCGACAAGACCCGCGAGTACATCGCCGGGCTGTTCCGGGGGACGCTCTCGATCATCCCGATGCCCGACCCGAAGCAGATGGCCGCCTACTCCAAGACGGTCTACGAGTGCTGCCCGTTGAAGAGGGACGACCCGACCGCCGTCGTCGGCCCGGCCCACGCGCCGGGCAACCCGATCCCGGCGAAGGTCGGCGACCCCTCGCCGATCACCCACTGCGTCTACATCATCAAGGAGAACCGGACGTACGACCAGATCCTCGGCGACCTGCCCGAGGGCAACGGCGAGCCGAGCCTCTGCCTCTTCCCCGAGGAGATCACCCCCAACCACCACGCGCTGGCGCGCGAGTTCGTCCTGCTCGACAACTTCTACGTCGACGGCGAGGTCAGCGCCGACGGGCACGAGTGGTCGATGGGGGCCTATGCCAGCGATTACGTCGAGAAGACCTGGCCGCTGATGTACCGGGGGAACAAGCGCGTACCGTATCCGTCCGAAGGGGCGCTGGCGATCGCCCGGCCGGCGGGCGGCTACCTCTGGGACCGGGCCGCCGAGAAGGGGGTCAGCTACCGCAGCTACGGCGAGTTCATCAAGAACGCCGACCGGCCCGGGGCCCCCGCCACCACCGGCGTCGAGGCCCTCCGGGGGCACTTCGACCCCAAGTTCCGCAGCTTCGACCTCGACTACCCCGACGTGAGGCGCGCCGACCGGTTCCTGGAGGAGCTGGCCGGGTTCGAGCGGTCGGGCGAGATGCCCCGCCTGGTCATCATGCGCCTGCCCAACGACCACACCGCGGGCACCACCCCCGGCAAGCCGACCGTGACCGCTTACGTCGCCGACAACGACCTGGCGCTGGGCCGGGTCGTCGAGGGGCTGACGAAGAGCCGGTTCTGGAAGCATCTGGCCATCTTCGTCGTCGAGGACGACGCGCAGAACGGCTCGGACCACGTCGACGCCCACCGGACGGTCGCGCTGGTGCTGAGCCCCTACGTCCGGCGCAAGTCGGTCGACTCGACGATGTACAGCACCTCGTCGATGCTCCGGACGATCGAGCTCTGCCTGGGCCTGGAGCCGATGAGCCAGTTCGACGCCGCGGCGCGGCCGATGGCCAACGCCTTCACGGCCGCGCCCGACCTCGGCTCGTACACGCACCGCCCGGCCCGGGTCGACCTGAACGCCAGGAACACCGCGACCGCCTGGGGGGCCGAGGCCTCGACGCGGCTGAACCTGGAGATCGAGGATCGCGCCGACGATCTGATCTTCAACGAGATCATCTGGAAGGCCGTCAAGGGGGCCGACTCTCCCATGCCCCCGCCGGTCCGCTCGGCGTTCATCCTCCCCCGGCCCCGGGCCGGCCCGATTGACGACTGAGCCGGGTACCACAATAATGGGGTAAGATCCGGCGGCTCCAGGCGATGCGTCGCGGGGCCGCCCCGCCAGCGAGCCGAACCGATGGTGCCAACCCCGAGCCAGACAGCCGTCCTGCTGATCGCCCATGGGAGCCGTCACGCCCCGGCCAACGACGACCTGCACCGGCTCGCGGCCCAGCTCGCGGGGCGCGGCGATTACTCGATCGTCGAGCCCTGCTTCCTCGAATTGGCCGAGCCCGACATCCGCGCCGGGGGCGACCGGTGCGTGGCCCGGGGTGCCACCCGGGTCTTGATGGTCCCCTACTTGCTCGCGGCGGGCGTCCACCTGCTCCGCGACCTGGCCAACTCGCGCGACGACCTGCGGCGATGCCACCCGGGGGTCGAATTCCGCCTCGGCCCCGCGCTCGGGCCCCATCCCCTGCTCGAACAGCTCGTCTCGGAGCGCATCCGCCAGGTCGACGCCGGCGAGGGCGCGCCGGCGTTCGTCTCTTCTTTCGATCTCGCTGGAACTTACACGCCAATCGATCGGCACGGGGCGTGACCCGGGGGGGCGGCGGCCGGCGACGGCTCGGCCGCGCGCAACGACATTGACAGAAAAAGTCCGAAGGGCTAGCGTGCGATGTCCGATGTCTCCAGGGAAGGAGACCTTGCCCCGCCCGCCCACTCAGGCATCAAGGGAGTGATCGCCGTATGAGCCGCTCGACCGAGCCGTTCGCCGTCCCCGCCCTCGACTTGAAGGCGCAGTACCGGGCCATCCGCGACGAGATCGATCCCGTCATCCGCGCCGTGATCGAGAGCCAGTTCTTCATCCTGGGCCCGGAGGTCTCCGGGCTCGAGGCGGAGGTGGCCGAGTATTGCGGTGTCGCGCACGGGGTCGGCTGCGCGTCGGGGTCCGATGCGCTGCTGCTGTCGCTGATGGCGCTGGGCGTCGGCCCGGGGGTCGAGGTCATCACCACTCCGTACACCTTCTTCGCGACCGCCGGATCGATCTGGAGGACGGGGGCCCGGCCGGTCTTCGTCGACATCGAGCCCGAGACGTACAATATCGACTCCGCCCGGATCGAGGACGCGATCACACCGTGGACGAAGGTGATCATCCCGGTCCACCTGTTCGGCCAGGCGGCCGAGATGGACCCGATCATGGAGGTCGCCCGGGCGCACGGCCTGACGGTCCTGGAAGACGCCGCGCAAGCGATCGGCGCGTCCTACCAGGGGCGGCGGACGGGGGGGCTGGGACACCTCTCCGCCTTCAGCTTCTATCCCTCGAAGAACCTGGGCGGGTTCGGCGACGCGGGGATGGTCACCACCGATGACGAGGCGTTGGCCAGGTCGGTGGCTCGGCTCCGGGTCCACGGCATGGAGCCGAAGTACTATCACCACGAGGTCGGCTTCAACTCGCGGCTCGACGCCCTGCAGGCTGCCGTGCTCCGGGTCAAGCTCCGCCACCTCGAGTCCTGGACGATGCGGCGGCGCGAGGCAGCCGACCGCTACCGCCTCCTCTTCCGCGAGGCGGGTCTGGTCGACGACCTCGTCACGCTGCCGGTCGAGCGACCGGGCAACTTCCATGTCTACAACCAGTTCGTCATCCGGGTCCCGGCCCCGTCCCGCGACCGGCTTCGCGCCCATCTCGCCGCCTGCCGGGTCGGCATCGAGATTTACTACCCGATTCCACTGCACCTCCAGGCCTGTTTCGCGCCGCTGGGCCACAAGCCCGGCGACTTCCCGCACTCGGAGGCCGCCGCGCGGGAGACGCTGGCCCTGCCGATGTACCCCGAGCTGACCGAGGAGGCCCAGCGGTACGTCGTCAGCTCGGTTGGGGAATTCCTTCGGCAGCAGCCTCGCTCGTCTTCGGGGAGTGGGCGAGCGGCCTGATCGCCCGGAGGTCGGGATCGTCGCGGCGATCGTCCCAAGGCCGGTCCCGCGGCGACCTCGGATCGAGCCGGTCCTCCGCCCCCGCTCCGGGCGCCCTGCCCGTGGGCCCGGCCCCCGGCGACGCCGCGATGACACGCTCGGGCCGCTGGATCCGGAAGCTGTGGGTCTCGTCCTGGAACCCCAGGTCAAGCTGGCTCGGATACCGGGACCGGATGTTATAGACCCGGATGCGGATCGTATCCCCGGACTTGTGCGTGACCTCGACCCATTGTCCCTCTTTGCGCCTCAACACCAGCATGTGCATGTTCCTTTCTTCAGGTGTGTTCGTCGTCCGGTGAAATGAGACTCCAACCCCGGGGATGACCGACTACGACCTTCACGTTCGATCCTCCGGGACCCGCCCCGCCGGTCACGGCCCGGAGGCCTGCGACCGACCGGGCGACTCCCACCATGACTCGTCCCACCATGACTCGCGGCCCATCATCTCACCCGACCATACCTGGCGGAGCCCCGCGAGGCCGATTCCCAAGCCGGAGAGTCGAGGAACCGGGACGAGACCAGGATCGGGATTTCGGTCGGGAAGGATGATTCCAAGGAACGTTCGAGGCCAATCGAGGGCCCCGGTGACGGTCAGGTCAGGCCCTTCTTCTTCTCGAGATCGATGGTGTCCTGCCAGACGTCGTTGAGCATCTTGAGGGCCTCCTTGTGGAGGTAGGAGATCCTGGATTTCGAGCAGCCAAGAAGCTTCGCGGTTTGGCCCTGGGTCTTGCCGTGGACATACATGTGCCGGAAGGCGCTGGCGTGCTGTGGGGGGAGCTTGCGGAGCCAGCCCTCGACGGCGTCGATCGCCTCGAGGTCGGACCCGATCGGCGATTCCTGCTCGCCCCCGAGCACCTTACCCATCTCCTCGACGTCCGGAAAACAGTTGGTGAGGATCGCGGCGTACTTCTCGTCGTCCTTCCACCCCCCGGTGATGAGCATCCGCTGGGCATCGCGCAACGCTCCCATGATCCGGTAACGGGCGAACGTCGCGAACTTGACGTTGCGCGACGCGTCGAACGACTGTGCCGCTTCGACCAGCGCCATGCAGGCCGCGGACTCGAACTCGTTGCCATCGCCGGGCCACGCTGCCTTCAACGGCCTGGCCAGCGACCGGGCCATCGGCAGGTAGCGGATCACCAGCCTCTGCTGTTCCGCCGACATCGGGCGGCGGCCCTCGCGCGTCCGCTCCGGTTCCGCCGGGGGAGTCTGGTCATCGGCATCCGAATTGCGGTCGCGGGATGGTTTCCGGCCCATGATTCGTCTCGTTTGAATCTTTATATTTTGATATTTTTGATTGCTTCGACTCGCGGATCTTGGCGGGTCACCTCGACAACACGCGGAGGGCCGTTTTGCCGTGATTGGCGCGGAGACCTCAAGGACATCGGCTCCGCCATGCGGACCGGGTCCCCCGCCAGAGGGTCCACACGGTGGACCCTCCCGGGGTCCACTCGAGCGGGAACCGCTCGATCGAACACGCCGGCGACCGGGTCGGTCGCGGAGGGCGTCGAGAGTCGCGGGGCAGTCGCCGGGCTCGAAGTCGAGGCGGCCGAGGATCCTCCCGCAGCTCCAGGCGGTCCACCCGCGGCAGCGCCAGGACGCCCGCGGGCTTCTC